>CANJSR010000255.1 GCA_947476855.1 Acetobacteraceae bacterium | reverse complement strand
TGCACACGCCGCCGAGGGTGACCCCTTTTCGCATCGCGCGAATGCGCTGGGCGGCGGCGCGGGCGGCCTCGCGATCCGGTCCCGGCCGTCCTTCAATCCGCGCGCCAAACGCAAGCGAAGCGGCCCCGGAAAGCCCATGCGCTCTCAGAAACAGGAGCAGGTCGTCCCCCGCCGACAGGCCGAGCATCCTGCAAAGGTCGGCGTCGGTCAGGTGACCGGCGCGATACTCCTCGACAGCCAAGGCCTCCAACGCGCGACGCGACAGGTCGGCTCCGTTGGCACCCAGCCGTTCGGCAAGATCGTCGGGGATGGGGAGCGTGAGGTTCATGCATCTTTTCTATCACAAGGGAGGCGCCAGGTCAGCAATCGTTCACTCTTGTCCAAGACTGCGGTGCCGGTGGGGAATCCAGTGTGAAGGGTCAGGATGAAGCCCAATCAGGGGGGCGAGGAACACCGGGACGAGTTGATGGGCCGGCTGTTGGGCACGTTGAAGCAAGTTCTGATGAACCGGGTGATGGTGGCCAGGTTCGACCACCATCTGGCGCAAGAGCGGGCAAAGGCGCCGGAACACACCCCGTGGCAGCCCGAGGCACGCCCCCGGCCTTGCCCCCTAGCGTAAGAAATCCCAGCCGAACCTTGTTTCCCGCCTTGCCCCCACCCATACGAGAGGCATGCCTCAGGCGTGCCGCTCCCACTTGTTTCCTCGGCCAGATTTTTCACGGGATGCGACCCCATGCCCGGTGAGAAATGACCCGCTTTCCCCGGGGGGGAGGGTGGGGTCATGGCGGGGGTTGGGGTGGTGGAACCCCTCACCCCGGCCCTCTCCCGCAAGGGGAGAGGGGGCAGGTCGAAAATTCCACCGGGCATGACCCCATGTCCGGTGAGAAAACCGCCCCTACTGACCCAGCGCGTGCAGGAAGTAATGCACCGCCTGCGCCATGATCCCCGGCGTCTGCATCGACGCGAAGTGGCCCGAGTTCAGCTCCAGGAACTGCGCCCCCGGAATCTGCGCCGCCATCGGCGCGATCACCGCCGGCGCGCGCAGGCTGTCATGCCGGCCGGCGGTCACCAGAGTCGGGCACTTCACCTGGGACAGTTCGTTCGTGATCTCCTGCTCCGCCAGCATGCGGTTGATGGCCGCGAAGCTCTCGGGGTCGTTCGCCAGCCAGCGGGCGCGGAACTGGCGGAACATCTCCGGATCATGCCGCACGACCGGAGGATACGACGCGGCCAGGCTCGTCTCCACCACGCCGCGCATCCCCCCGGCCTCCACCGCCGCCGCGCGGTCCAGCGTCGCCTGCCGGCGATCCCCGCCCACGCCCGTCGCCGGCCCATGCAGCACCAAAGCCGCTACGCGATCGGGGTTCTTCACGGCGTAATGCATCGCGATCGCGGCGCCCACGGCGATCCCGGCGATCGAGACCTTGCCCGTGATCCCCGCCGCATCCAGCAGCGCGCCCAGATCGCCCGCCATCTGGTCCCAGGTCACCTTGCCCTTGATCTTCTCCGACTGGCCGGCCCCGCGGGTGTCATAGCGCAGCACCTTGCGGGAGTTGTTGAAGGCCGGGACGCAGGCATCCCAGCTTTCCAGCGTGCCGCCCATTTCATGCACCAGCACAAGCGTGGTGTCCCCCGCGCCGGTCAGCTCATAGCGGAGGCTGGTCCCGTTGACTTCAACCCAGTTCATGGCAAACGTTCCCTCGAATTTCCCTGGCGCCAGACTAATCCGCGCCGCCGCCCCCTGGAAGGCCCCCGACATGCCCGGACAGATGATCCTGCACTGGTCCCCGCGCTCCCCCTATGTCCGCAAGGTCATGATCGCGCTGCATGAGACGGGGTTGCAGGACCGGGTGAAGACCGTCCGCACCGTGGCCGGCGGGACGACGCCGCATCTGGAACTGATGAAGGTGAACCCGGTCGGCAAGATCCCGACGCTGGAGCTGGAGGACGGGACGGCGGTCTACGACTCGCCCGTGATCCTCGAATACCTGGACTCGCTGCACAGCGGCCACAAGCTCTACCCGGCGGCCTGGCCGGAACGGCTGACCGCGCTGCGCTGGCACGCGCTGGGGCAGGGGATGCTGGACAACGCCCTGCCGCTGCTGGGTGAGGGGTTCCGCCCCCCGGAACGGCAGAGTGAGCCGCACAAGGCCCTCTGGCGCGCCAAGCTCGCCGCCTGCGTGGACGCGTTGGAGCAGGAGGCCGACACCCTGGCCGCGACCCCGTTCAACGTGGGCCATATCGCGATCGGCGTGGCGCTGGGCTACCTGGATTTCCGGTTTGACGTGCTGGGCTGGCGGAACGGCCATCCGAAGCTGACGGCCTGGCATGCGACGTTCAATGCTCGTCCGTCAGTCGCGGCCAACATGCCGGCGGACGGCTAGGTCTTTTTCTTCAGCTTCGCCAGCGCGGCGAACGGACCACTGTCCTCCGCCCCAAGCTCGCTCGGCAGTTCCGCCCCGGGCTTGCGGGGGTAGGGGTCCAGGGCAAGGCCGAGCTGTTCGGCGACGGCCTCGCCGATGTCGATGAGGCGGCCTTCGTAGGGGATTTCGTCGATGCTCTCGGGGTCGTCGTCGTCCGTCTCCTGGCCGGAGGGGACGAAGCGGATTTTGAACCGCTCCTCCACCGTCGCCTCGAACTCATCGAGGGAGACGACACAGGTCTGCACCACGACCGCGGTCAGGTGGCCGAACGCCATGACCGAGGCATCGTCCGCGGCCACCAAGTGAAACCGGCAGGTCACCGCGCGGATGGAAGGCAGGAGCATCCGGTCGGCGAGGGCCTGGCACTCGGCCGCCGTGGCCTCGATCACCAGGTCGGTGCCGTGTGGGGTGATCCGTTCCGGGGTGATCGGGCGGTGCAGTTCGGGGTTCATTGTTCGGCTTCCCTGGCTGGCAGGAACCGGACCTCTCCCTTGACCAGGGCGGTCAAGGGCTGGGTGGCCAGATGGGCGATCTGGGCGCGGACGACGCGGGCGAGGGCGGCGGGGGCATCGGCGGGTGGTTCGGCTCCGCGCCAGACATTGCGGGTGATGGCGGCTTCCAGCGCCTCGGGATCGTCTGCCTCCAATGCCGTGGTGTAGACCTTGGAGCGGCCGTGGAACGCGTCCCACATCTCCTTGACCTTGCGCCCGACGGACAGGTCGCCCACCCCAAGCTCCCGCAGGTTGATGTCCATGTCGGAGAACATGGCATCGAATACGGCCTGCGCGAGGGTGGGGCCCGGTTCGGCTTCGCGGGTCAGGCGGTGGATGACCAGGAAGGCATGCAGGCCGATCAGGTCAAAGCGCCCGTCCAGCGTGTCGGGCACCCCGCAATGGGCGTAGAGGAACGGGTCACGCGCGGCGGAGACCGCGGTGGTATAGAGTTGAAACCCCGCCCTTTCGTGCCGGCCACGCCGGAACAGGCCCAGAAAACCAGCCAAGAGACCCCCATACAGGATTGGACCAAACCAGAGCGCCGGACACCCTGAACGATTGACAGGCGACCCGGCGGCATGACACCCACATGATATAGAAGATGCCGGCCTTCCAGGTCCAACCCCCAACGGGTTTGAACGGGCGCCGCCCTTCGCACGACATGACTTGAACGACGGACCGGACGAGGCAGGCGCGGACAATGAGGCTTTCCTGGAAAGCGTTGACGAAGGCAATGCCCCTGGCCCTGTGCCTGGGGACGGCAAGCCTTGGACTGACGGCATGCGGCATCTTCGAGGCGCCGCATCAGATTCGCGGCAACCGCATCGATCCGGAGGACCTGAAGGCCCTGATCCCCGGCACCTCCACCAGGTCCGATGTCACGGCGCTCATCGGCTCCCCCACCACCCGCGGGACCTTCGACGACAACACGTGGATCTACATCAGTGAGGTCACGGCCAACCGCGTCGGCCGGACGCCGGGCGTGCTGGAACAGAACGTCGTCGTCCTGACCTTCAATGACCAGGGCGTCCTCGGCAATGTCGAAACCAGGACGAAGGACGACTCCATGCCGGTCGCCGTTGTGACCCGCACGACGCCCTCGCCGGGGACCGAGGCGTCCTTCCTCCAGCAGCTTCTGGGCAATATCGGGCGGTTCAACGCGCTGGGCTCCGGCTCTCCGGGTGGCACCGGACCGCGCGGCGGGGCGCCGTCGCCGTACTGACCAACCTTGTCATGAGCCTCCAAGTCGGGCACTCCGCTCCGCCATTCGCGGGCGGATGACCGCTCGACTCAAGAAGGGGACGATGACAATGGATGCCTCCTATTCCGGAAGCCTTTCGAAGCAGGACTCTCTCGCGCTTCGCTACGGCGCCGATTCGATCCCGGCCGCCGGCCCGTGGAACGACCATATCGCCCTGCTGATGTCGCATCGTTCCGTGCGCGGCTATCGCCCGGACGCGCTGCCCGAGGGCACGCTCGAGACCCTGGTCGCCGCCGCGCAGTCGGCCGCCACGAGTTCCAACCTGCAGACCTGGTCGGTGATCGCGGTCACTGATCCGGCCAAGAAGGCGGCGCTGGCCAAGCTGGCGAACAACCAGAAGCACATTGAACAGTGCCCGCTGTTCCTGCTGTGGCTGGCCGACGTGTCCCGCAACGAACGCCTGAGCCAGCAGGAAAACGTGACGCTGGAGACGCTGCCCTACCTGGAAACGTTCCTGGTCGCCGCGATCGACGCCGCCCTCGCCGCCCAGAACGCCGTCGTCGCCGCCGAGTCCCTCGGCCTGTCGAATGTCTATATCGGCGCGATGCGGAACCATCCGAAGGAAGCCGGCGAAATCCTGGGCCTGCCGCCCGGCGCCGTGGTCTGCTTCGGCCTGTGCATCGGCTACGCCGCGCCGGACGTCACGAATGAGGTGAAGCCTCGCCTGCCGCAGGAAGCGATCCTGTATAAGGAAACCTACGGCAACCCGAACGAGCAGGCTCTGCGCGCCGGCTATGACGCCGAGATGGCCGCGTTCTCCCAGAAGCATGAGATGACGCAGGACACCTGGACCAAGCGCGTCATCGGCCGCATGGGCAAGATCCCTGCCATGAGCGGCCGCGACAAGCTGGTCTCCATCCTCCAGTCGATGGGCTTCCCGCTGAAGTAGGGATATCCGGCCGGCGTGGTCCTTCCGCGCCGGCCGTCCCTTTTCAGTACCCCGCGGCGCGGTCGACGATCTGGGTCAGCGGCTTCCCGTCGAGGAACCGGCCCAGGTTCTCGACGAACAGCTTCGCCACGATCCGGTCCCGCTGCGGGTGCGGCCCGCCGATATGCGGCAGGACGATGATCCCCTCGGTGCCCCAGAACGCGTGGTCGGACGGGAGAGGCTCCTGCCGGAACACATCCAGCAGCGCCCCCGCGATCGTCTTCGCCTTCACCGCCGCGATCAGGTCCGAGTCGTTGATCAGATGCCCGCGCCCGAAATTCAGCAGCCAGGCGCCAGGCTTCATCTTCGCCAGCTTGTCGGCGTTGATGAGGTTTTCGGTCTCGGGCGTCGCCGGCAACAGGAGCAGGACGAAGTCGGACTGGGCCAGGACCTCATCCGTCCGATCCGCCGGCAGCACTTCCTCGACATGCGGCACCGGGCCGACCCGGCGCTTGGTGCCGATCACCCGCATCCCGAACGCCGCCGCCATGCGGGCAACCTCGGCCCCGATCTCGCCAATGCCGAGGATGCCGAGCGTCTTGCCGTTCAGGGGCTGCGCGACGCGGTGGACCCATTTGGCGTTCTTCTGCTCCGCCACCGAGGCCGCATAGGGCTTGGAGACGTAGAAGATCGACCCGATGATGTTCTCTGGCATTGACTCCCGATGCGTCCCCCGCGCGCAGGTCAGGGTCAAAGCGGGCGGCAGATCGGGCAGCGCGAGCCACCCCTCCACCCCCGCGGTCATCGCCTGGGCCCAGCGCAGGTTCTTGAACCGCGGCAGCAACCCGGCCGGCATGCCGGCACACATGATCGCCTCGGTCCGGGCAAGCTGGTCGTCGGACGGTTTTTCCTTGCGGGGCAGGGTCTCGATGCTGACGCGATCGGCCAGACCGGCGGCCTTCGCGGCATCCAGATAGGCGGCGGTCGAATCGGTCCAAAGCAGCACATGGGCGCGGTTGGTCATGATGGCTCCTCCTGGGGGCTTTGGATGCCAGCGTAACGGGGATCGGGGGACAGGGCTATTGGGGTAGGAAGCGTTGGGGCTTTGCCCCAGACCCCATAAGGGGCTTTGCCCCTTAACCCCACCAAAGGGCACAGCCCTTTGGAAACCGCTCCGTTGGTGGGAATATGGGAGGGGCCAACCGAGACCTATCCTGGTCCTGGTTGGCCCCTCCCATATTCCCACCAAAACAGAATGGTCCCAAGGGCTCGGCCCTTGGTGGGGGTCGAGGGGGCAAAGCCCCTCGCGGGGTTTGGGGCGGAGCCCCAACACTACCCAACCCCTTGGCCCCGGCCCGCCGAACCGTTAAACCTGCACCCAACAGCAACCAGAGGGAACGCCCATGGCCGACGCTTATATCTGCGACTTCGCCCGTACCCCGATCGGCCGTTATGCCGGCGTGCTGCGGGATGTTCGCACCGACGATCTCGCCGCCCATCCGATCAAGGCTCTCATGGCCCGCAACACGGGCGTCGACTGGGAAGCCCTCGACGACTGCATCATGGGCTGTGCCAACCAGGCCGGTGAGGACAACCGCAACGTCGCCCGCATGGCCGTGCTGCTCGCCGGCCTCTCGACCCATGTCCCCGGCGGCACCGTCAACCGTCTCTGCGGCTCGGGCCTGGACGCCGTCGGCACCGCCGCCCGCGCCATTCGCGCCGGTGAAGCCGACCTGATGCTGGCCGGCGGCGTCGAGAGCATGACCCGCGCCCCCTTCGTCATGGGCAAGCAGACCGAGGCGTTCGGCCGCTCCGCCGAAATCTTCGACACCACGATCGGCTGGCGCTTCGTGAACCCCGCCATGCGGAAGGTCTACGGCACCGACGCGATGCCCGAGACCGGAGAGAATGTGGCCGAGGAATTCCAGATTTCCCGCGCCGATCAGGACGCCTTCGCCTATCGCAGCCAGATGCGGGCCGTCGCCGCCCAGAACAGCGGCTTCTTCGGTGAGGAGATCGTTCCGGTCACCATCAAGGGCCGCAAGGGCGACACCGTCATCGACAAGGACGAACACCCCCGCGCCGACACGACGCTGGAGGGC
>CANJSR010000254.1 GCA_947476855.1 Acetobacteraceae bacterium | reverse complement strand
GTCGCCGGTCAGAGCGCTCCAGCATCTTGTTTGATCGCGTGGTTCACGCGCTGCTACAATTTCGCTCAGCCCGATCATGCTCTACGTCAACGCGAACTTCGCCGCCGACAGCGCCGCGATCACCCACACGGCCCCCGGCACCTCCGTCACCCGCCCGGCCAGCAGCTTCAGCAGGGCATAGACGATGAAGCCCAGCCCGATCCCGGTCGTGATCGAGAACGTGAAGGGCATCGCCAGGGCCAGCACCACGGACGGCGCATACTCGGTGACGTCGTCCCAATCGACGTCCCGCAGCGCCGCGGCCATCATGCAGGACACGAACACCAAGGCCGGCGCGGTCGCGAAAGCCGGGATCGACATTGCCAGCGGCGCGAAGAACAGCGTCAGCAGGAACAGCAGCCCCACCACCACGGCGGTCAGCCCCGTACGGCCCCCGGTCTGGATGCCGGCCGCGCTCTCGATATAGCTGACCGTGGTGCTGGTCCCCAGGACCGCGCCGATCATCGCGCCGCCCGAATCGGCGATCAGAGCCTCCCGCAGCCGCGGGATGGTGCCGTCAGGCCGCATCAGCCCCGCCCGATGCATGGTGGCGATCAGCGTGCCGGTGTTGTCGAGCACGTCCACCAGGAAGAACGTCAGCACCACCGTCACGACGCCCAATGACAGCGCCCCCACGATGTCCAGTTGGAACAGTGTCGGGGCCAGCGACGGCGGGGCGGCGACGATGCCCTTGAACGTGGTCAGACCGAACGGAATGCCGATCAGGGCGGTGACGATGATGCCGATCAGGATCGCACCCGACACCCTGCGCGCGGCCAGGCCGGCGATCAGCAGGAACCCGAGACAGGACAGCAGCGTCGCCGGCTCGTTCAGCTTGCCCAAGGTGACGAAGGTGGCGGGATGGGCGACGATGATCCCCATCTCCTTCATCCCGAGGATCCCCAGGAACAGCCCGATCCCCGCCCCGATCGCCAGTTTCAGCGACAGCGGGATGGCGTTGATCAGCCACTCCCGCACCCGCAGGACGCTGACGACCAGGAACAGCAGACCCGAGAGGAAGACGGCGCCAAGCGCCACCTCCCACGACATGCCCATCCCCTTGACCACCACGAAGGTAAAATAGGCGTTGATCCCCATGCCTGGCGCGAGCGCCAAGGGCAGGTTGGCCAGCAGCCCCATTGCCACCGATCCGATCGCGGCGGCGAGGCAGGTGGCGACGAAGGCCGCCCCATGGTCGATCCCGGCGATGGCGAGGATGCCGGGATTGACCACCACGATGTAGGACATCGTGAGGAAGGTGGTGATGCCGGCCAGCACCTCCGTGCGGACCGAACTGCCATGGGCGGCGAGGTTGAACATCAGCCGCCGATGGCGCCCTGGGTGTTCACATACAGGGAATACAGACCGTGGCTGGCCGCCATGACCAGGCGGTTGCGATAGCGGCCGGCGAAGCACAGATTGGCGCAACGCTCCGGCAGGCGGATATGGCCGATCGGCGCGCCCGCCTTGTTGAACACCCGCACGCCGTCCAGCGCCGGATCGCCCATCCCCCAGCCGCACCACAGGTTGCCATCCACATCGACGCGGAACCCGTCCGGCGTGCCGGCGCCCGCGTTGATCAACACGCGGTTGTTCGCCAGCCGCGTCCCGTCATCCATCACGTCGAAGGCGCGGATCAGCCGGTTCGGCGCGGCGCGGGACGCGATCACGTACAGCAGCTTCCCATCCGGGGAAAACGCGAGCCCGTTCGGCCCCTCCACTTCATCCGTCATCATCCGTGCCTGACCGGTCGCGGGATCGACGCGCCAGACCGCGGGCGGCAGTTCGGGATCGGCCTTCTCCCCCTCGTAATAGCCCGAGATGCCGAAGACCGGATCGGTGAACCAGATCGCGCCATCCGGGGCGACCACGACATCGTTGGGGGAGTTCAGGCGCTTGCCCTCGAACCCGTCCATGATCGTGGTGATGGACCCGTCATACTCGGTTCGGGAGACGCGGCGGCCGCGATGCTCACACGTCACCAGCCGGCCCTGGCGGTCGCGCGTGTTGCCGTTGGCGTTCCACGACGTCTTGCGGAAGACGGAGACGGCGCCCGTCTCCTCCTCCCATTTCAGGATGCGGTCATTGGGAATGTCGGACCACAGCACGAAGCGCCCGTCGCCGAACCAGACCGGGCCTTCCGACCAGCGGCAGCCGGTATACAGCCGCTCCACCGAGGCCAAGGGCAGGCGATAGGCGTTGAAGGACGGGTCGAGCACCTCGACGGCCGGGTCCGGATAGCGCTGGCTTTCTTCCCACATGATCGTTTCCCTCTGGTTCGGTCGGCCCGGATCGTAACGGCGCGGGGGCGAAGGGCAAGGGATGGGAGAACCCCCTTCCGTCAACCTTTCCTTCATCTTTCCGCCCCTAGAGTGCGGCGCATGGCGAACGTCGTTCTCAAACCACCTCCCGACCCCACGCGGCTGCATGAACTCCTTGTTCTGCATGCCCGTTTCGCCACCAACCGGCCTGGCGGCATACGCGCGTCCCTGAAGTTCCACGACCTGTCCGGGATCTCCATCCCCCGCCATCTTCTCAATGGCATCGACATGACCGGCGCCCGCCTGCGCGACGCCGACCTGTCCTATTGCGACCTGACCGGAGCGATCCTGTATGGCGCCGACCTGACCGGCGCAAACCTGGACGGCGCCATCCTGGTGCAGGCGGACCTGCGCGGCGCCATCCTCAACCGCACCCGCATCCGCCACGCCGACCTGACCGATGTCGACATGCGGGAGGGGATGCTGCTCGCCCAACGATCCGGCTCCCTGGTGCCCACACGCGCCAAGGCCGCGACCCAGGCGGTCGACGCGCAACTGTTCGGCAGCCGCCTGGCCGGTGCCCGCATGGCGCGATCCTCCCTCGGCAAGGTCGACCTCCGCGACGCCGACCTGACCGGCAGCAACTTCGTCGGCGCCGACCTGCGCGGCGCCAACCTGACCGGGTGCAACCTCGAAAAAGCCAAGCTGGTCGGCGCCAATCTCTCCGGCGCTCGGCTGGAAGGCGCGATCCTGAGCCACGCGGACCTCACCGACGCCGACCTCTCCGACGCCTGCCTCCTCGGCGCCCTGGTCGATGGCATGACCGCCGAACGCGCCGACCTCTCCCGCGCCCAGGTGACGCGCACGGTCGACCAACTGGATGTCGACGTCGTCACGGTGTTCCAGCAGCACAAGGCCTGGGTCGACAGTGGCGGGCGAGAGGGCGTGCGCGCTGATCTCTCGGGTCTGGACCTGCGGAACCTCGACCTGCGCGGCCACAACCTCGGCGCCGCGGTGATCAGCCATGCCGACCTGCGGGGCGCGGACCTGTCGGGCGCGCAACTGATGATGGCCGACCTGGCGATGATCGACGGGCGCGGCGCCATCCTGGTGGGGGCCGACCTGCGCGGTGCCTCCCTGGAACGGGCGGCGCTGAACGGAGCCGACCTCAGCAGCGCGAATCTCACCCCCATGGACATCCGGGGCGGCCTGCGCTGGCCCGTCAACCTGACCTTCGCGCGCCTGGTCGATGCCCGCCTGACCGGCGCGCAACTGATCGACGCGCGGATGGAGGGCGCGGACCTGACCGGGGCGGACATGGAGAACACCAACCTGACGGGCGCCGACCTGAAGGGGACATCACTGGCCGTCGTCGCGCCGCCGCCCGCCCCACGCATGCGCCCGGGCAATCGTGCAAAGTGAAACCAGTCCTTAAGCAGCCATGGCCTATGGCTTCTCCCAATCCGGTCGTGGCCCCCGCGCCAGGACCCAAGCAAGGGGAGACCACAATGGCGCGCACCACCTCGTCGTCCACCAGCAAGACAACGACCCTGACCGCCTCCGCCGCCGTCACGGCCTTCGCGGCCAACCCGGCGATGGTTCCCGTCGCGATCTCCGACACCACGGCGAATGTCGGGAAATACCTGGACGGCCTGCAGGGGTTGGCAGCCGCCGGCAAGATCACCGCCATCCGGTTGTCCGACACCAGGACCATGACGATCACGGGGTCACAGTTCTTCGCTGACGCCGGGGTGATCCTCTATCTGCCGGACCGGCAGCTGCTGATCGTCACCGGCGCCATCGCGGCCGACGCCGACACCATCCAGGCCTTCTCCCGCGTCAAATCCTTCCGGATCACCGACGGTTCGACCAATGTTTCGGCCAGGCTGGACGCGCTGAACAACGACACGAAGCTGACCCAGGTGACGCTGACCGATGCCGGTCCCATCGGCATGACCCATGCGCAGCTCACCAAGGCGACCTCGATCCTGGGCAAACTGCCCTCCACCGCGACCTACGCCGTCTCGGCCGTGCCGGTATCGGCCGCCGCGAGCGTGCAGGCCAACGCCAAGGTCGTCTCCTTCGCGGTCGCCGACACAGCCGCGACGGTCCTGGCCAACCTCGGCACGATCGGCGGGCTGGCCAAGCTGGCGTCCATCGTCCTGATCGACACGGATGTGCTGAGCGTCACGCAGGCGCAGTACGAGACTCACGGCACCGTCCTGTCGCGCCTCGCGCCCGAGGAGACCCTGGCGGTCACCGCCGTCTCCGCCGCCAACGCCGCCGCCATCGCCGCCGATCCCCGCGTCGCAAGCCTGACGGTCACGGACACCCTGGCCCGGATCGGCGCCGCCCTGGCCACGTTGGACGCGCTGGCCGAGGCGGGGACCCTGACCGCCATCACCGTGACCGAGCCCGGCGCCACGCTGGTCCTGACGGCCGAGGAACAGGCCAACTGGCAGGACGCGCTCGTTCTGCTGGGCAGCGACGTCATCATCCAGACCGCGGACGCCGCCGCCCCGGAACCGATCCGTGCGCCCGTCATCAACCTGATCTGGGACGAAAGCGTCAATCTCGCTCCGGCCGCCTTCAAGCAAGCGGTCCAGTACGCGGCGTCCTTCTTCGACGCGCTGATCACCAGCCCGATCACCGTGAACATCGAGATCGGCTGGGGCGAGGCCCGTGACACCGCGCTGGCCGCCGGCCTCCTCGGAGAGGCCTATGTCACCACCGGCCTGTTCCGCTCCTTCGCCGACTACGGCACCGCCCTGGCCGCCCACAACACGTCTCCGATCATCCAGAGTGCATTGGACAACCTGGCCGATCCCGGCCGGCAGGTGTTCGTCCCCGGCGCGCAGGCCAAGGCTCTCGGCGTGCTCGCGGCCGACGCGGCGCTGACGGACGGCGCGATCGGCTTCGCGGCCAATCCGGACCTGTATACCTACGATCCGAACAATCGCGCGGTCGCCGGCAAGGTCGACCTGATCGGCCTCGCGCAGCATGAGATCACCCATGCCCTCGGCCGGGTGTCCTATACGTGGGGAACGACGGGCTTCGACCTGTATCGCTACAGCGCCCCGGGCGCCTGGGCGACGGCGGGCAGCGGGTCGACCTATTTCTCGCTCGATGGGGGGAAGACCAACCTCGGCACCTTCTCCCTGACCGGAGACCCGGCCGATTGGGGACCGGCCATGGCGAGCGACGTGCAGGCGGCCTTCCTGGGCACCGGCATCGCCTTCACCTATTCGGAAACGGACATCGCGGCGCTGAACGCCATGGGCTACGCGATCGGGACCACGTCGTCCGAGGGCGGCACGTCAACCGCCGGCGATGTTATCGACCCGATGGCCGGGTCCAGCGCGGCCCACATGGCGTTCGAGCCGCCCGCCGAGGACACGTCCCCATCTAGCGGCGATCCGTTCAACGACCTATGGGGGTCATTCGAAATCCCGGCTCTGGACACGGTCGAACCCACCGCGGGCTACACTGACCAGGAGACCACCTTTCACGGCAGCCCCTGGATGCCGATGTCACATCACGACCATTGGGCCGTCAGCGCGGAACATCCCTGAACGCAACGGGACGAAAGCTGAGCGGCGAGTCGGAGGGGGGCGCCTTCGGCTCGATCCCAACCGCCGCATCCGCGGCCCGCGCGCCCATCACGCCGGTCGTATACACGTAAAGCCCGGTCACCATCCCGCCCAGGGAGAAGCCGAAGGTCGGCATCACCCCACCGGCGGCGGTGGCGAAAGGGGAATAGCCGATCAGGCCAGCGGCGACGGCATCCCCCGCCGTGACACCCGCCAGGGCGCCGAGACTGACCGGAACGAGCTGGGAGAACTCCGTCCGCTCTCCGTTATAGGTGTTGCGAATCCACACCATCGCGGTCGACGCCCCGACCGAGCCGACCACGCCGACCACCGGACCGGCAGCCGCGGGAAGCCCGACGGTCACGGCGGTGGTCAGCATGTTGTAGGCCGCGACGCCAACGATGGCCCCAAGGCCGAACGTCGCCGCCCGAGCCTCCAGGTCTCGCTCCTCCTGCGTCATCCCGGGCTTGCCCTGCGCCATCGCGGGCGCGGACAAGGCCAGGGTGGCGAGACAGGCGGCGGTCAGCAGCGGCCGTGACATCACGCGGTGTGCCATCACTCCACCGTTTCCGGCTCGCGATCCGCACCGCCATCCGGGCTCGGCAGGGCCGGAACCGCCGCTTCGACGATCTCGAAGTCGAGCTTGTCGTCCTTGAGCGTCACCTTGACCGCGCCGCCACGCACCAGCTTGCCGAACAGCAGTTCCTCGGCCAGCGGCTTCTTCACGTGTTCCTGGATCACGCGCGACAGCGGACGCGCGCCATACAGGCGATCGTAGCCCCGTTCGGCCAGCCATTCCTTGGCGGCCGAGGACAGCTCGATCGTGACGTTGCGGTCGGCCAACTGGGCTTCAAGCTGCATCACGAACTTCTCGACCACCATGCCCACGACTTCCGGCGTCAGGCCGGCGAAGGTGATGGTCGCGTCCAGGCGGTTGCGGAATTCCGGCGTGAACAGCCGCTTGATGGCGTCCTCGTCCTCACCCACGCGAACCTCTCGTCCGAAGCCGATCGCGGCCTTGGCCAGGTCGGCGGCGCCCGCGTTCGTGGTCATGATCAGGATGACGTTCCGGAAATCGACCGTCTTGCCGTTGTGGTCGGTCAGTTTCCCGTGATCCATGATCTGCAGCAGGATGTTGAACAGATCGGGATGCGCCTTCTCGATCTCATCCAGCAGCAGCACGGCGTGCGGATGCTGGTCGATCGCGTCGGTCAGCATGCCGCCCTGGTCGAAGCCGACATAGCCCGGCGGCGCGCCGATCAGGCGGGAAACCGAGTGCCGTTCCATATACTCCGACATGTC
>CANJSR010000253.1 GCA_947476855.1 Acetobacteraceae bacterium | reverse complement strand
TCGGCGTTCATGCGGTCCTCGATCTTTCCTGGGCGTCCTGTTCGCGCAGCACCTTGCGGTTGACCTTGCCGGCGGGAGTCTTGGGCAGGTCGGCCACGAAGGCGACAATACGCGGGTATTCATGTTGCGCGAGGCGGGCACGGACGAAGTCCTGGATATCCTTCGTCAGGGCCTCCGATCCCGGCCGGTCGCAGACGACGAAGGCCTTGACCACCTGGCCGCGCAGTTCATCCGGCGCGCCAATCACCGCGGCCTCGCGGATGGCGGGGTGTTTCAGCAGCGCATCCTCGACTTCGACCGCGCCGATGGTCCAGCCGGCGGAGATGATCACGTCATCCGCCCGCCCGCCATGCCAGAAGTATCCGTCGGCATCGACGCGGCCGAGGTCCTTGGTCGGGAACCAGCCGTCGCGGCGGCGGACCTTGATTTCCCCCCACTGGTCGGGCGCGCAGGGCGTGCCGTCTGGGGCATGGACTTCGACGGTGACCCCGGGCACGGGGCGGCCAAGGGACCCGGGCTTTGGCGGAAAGTCGGGCGCGCCGGGGTAATCGGCGAGGATCACGCCCACCTCGGTGGTGCCATACATGCTGCACATGCGGGTGCCGAAGATGGCTTCGGCGAAGGCCAGGGTCTCGCTGTCGATCGGTTCGCCGGTGAAGCTCATTTTCCGGATGGCGTAGTGGTGTTGGCTCGCCACGCCGCTGTTGCGCATCATCCGGTAGTGCGTGGCGGCGGCGGCAAGGTTGGTGATTTCGAAATCCGCCAACGCCTTCAGCAGCAAAGCCGGGTCGAAGCGGCCGGAGAAGGTCCCGGTCTCCACCCCCAGCCCCAGTGGGGCGAGCGTCCCATGCCAAAGCCCATGTCCCCAGGCGGGGGAGGAGGGGCAGAAGAACCGATCCCCCGGCCGTATGCCGGTGCCGTACAGCGCGGCATTGGCGACCACGACGACGGCACGATGGGTATGCTGGATCGCCTCGGGCAAGGCGCGCGTGGTGCCGGAGGTGTACTGGAACATCGCCATGTCGTCGGCGCGCGTGGCCGGTTCGAACCAGTCGGGGAAGCTCGCCAGCCCGTCCAGGAAGGCGTCATCGGCGATGATGGTGTCCACGCCCGGGATCGGGCCGGTGGTCTCGGCCTTTTCGGCGTTGGTGATCAGCAGCCTGGGTTTGCAGTCATCGACCCGCAGCCGCACGCCATCGGGACCGAACAAGGTGAACAACGGTACCGCCACCGCGCCCATCCGCATCGCGCCGAACAGCGCGGCGTAGAACGGAGCGGACGGCTCCAGCATGATCGCCACCCGGTCGCCCGGGACGATCCCCCGCGCCGTCAGCCAATGGGCGACACGCGATGACCAGTCCCGCAACTGGGCGAAGGTGATGACCTGCTGGCCGCCATCGGCGAAGGCCAGCCGCACCGCCACCCGCGCCGGATCGCCGGCCCAGCGGTCGACGCATTCATGCGTGATGTTCAGCCGGTCCCGGTCGCCATCGAACAGCGCCCATAGCCCCGCGCTGGAGAAATGGCGCTGGGCGTCGGCATGGGTCACAAGGTCGGTCAGCTTCGGCATGCGGTCGGTCTCATGGTGCGGCGGCGTTGCCTTGTTGTTCGACCGTCGTGGCGGATTGTCAAACCCGACCGCACCACTCATGTTTCCGTGGAAATCAATCGGGAACCACAACCGCTCATGCCCATCCGCGCCGTCTGCTTCGACGTGGGGGAAACCCTCATTGACGAAACCCGCCATTGGATCGAGTGGGCCGATTACCTCGGTGTCCCCGCCTTGACCCTGTTCACCGCGATCGGCGTGACCATGGAGCGGGGTGAATCGCTCCGCCGCGTCTTCGAAATCTTCCGTCCCGACCTCGATGTTTCCACCGCGCGCCAGAAGCGGCGGGCGGAAGGATGGGAATACGACTTCACCCACCAAGATCTTTATCCGGACGCCATGAGCTGCCTGGAGACTTTGCGCTCGCGCGGCTTCCGCGTGCTGATCGCCGGCAACCAGCCGGTCGAGTCGGAGGCGGCGCTGACCCGCCTCGGCCTGCCCGCGCACCACATCGCGAGTTCCGCCGGCTGGGGCGTGTCCAAGCCTGATCCTCGTTTCTTCGAAAAGGTGGTCGAGATCGCGGGCGTGCCGGCGCATGAGATCGCCTATGTCGGCGACCGGCTGGACAACGACGTCGTGCCGTCGCGCGCGGCCGGAATGACGGCGGTGTTCGTGCGGCGCGGGCCGTACGGGTGGATGCACGCGGAAAAGCCTGGGATCGAGCAGGCGCATCTGCATCTGCACACGTTGAACGACCTGCCCGACGCGCTGGCGGATCTGGATCGCGCCCGGTGAGTTTCGATCCCGAAGCCGAGGGCTGGCGCCCGATGCCCCGCGCCGCGTTGCCAGGCGGCCTCGGTGTGCCATGGTCGAAGCGGATCGACGGCGTCTGGTGCTACGGGATGCTGACGACGCCCAGCCACGCCAATCCCCAGGGCGCGCTGCATGGCGGCGTGATGATGACGCTGGCCGATCACGCGCTGAGCATGCTGGCCTGGGAAGCGGCGGAGCGGGCGCCCTGCACGACGATCCAGTTGAACACGCATTTCCTGTCGGCGGTGCGCCCGGGGGAATTCCTGTTTGTGGCCGGAGAGGTCACGCGGCGGACGGGCGCGATGGTGTTCATGCGCGGCCTTCTGCGGACGCCGGACCGCGATGTGGGCGCGGCTGATGGAATCTGGCGGATTCTGCGCGGTGGATGATACGCCCGCCGACGCCGTGCTGCGGTCGATCCTGGACACGATGCCGGATGCGATGGTCGTGATCGACGCATCGGGCACGATCCGTTCGTTCAGCGCCGCGGCCGAACGGCTGTTCGGCCACGCCGCCGCGGACATCCAGGGTCATAACGTTCGTGAACTGATGCCATCGCCGTACCGGGAACACCACGACAGCTACATCACCCGCTATCTGGAAACCGGGGAGCGCCGCATCATCGGCAGCGGCCGTGTCGTGATCGGCCAGCGCAAGGACGGCACGACCTTCCCCATGGAACTGGCGGTGGGGGAGGTGAAAGGCGTCGAGGAGACGCTGTTCACCGGCTTCATCCGCGACCTGACCGAACGCCAGCAGACACTCGCGCGGTTGCAGGAGTTGCAGGAGAACCTGCTGCACGTGTCCCGCCTGCGCTCGATGGGCCAGATGGCGGCGGCATTGTCGCATGAGCTGAACCAGCCGCTGACGGCGATCACCAATTATCTGAACGCGGCGCAACGGCTGTTGGATCAGGAAAACCAGGACCTCGCGCGGGTGCGCAAGGCGGTGGTGCTCGCGGCACAGCAGAGCCTGCGCAGCGGCGAGATCATCCGCCGGCTGCGCGCCTTCGTCGCCCGCGGCACGGTCACGCGCCAGCCCGAATCCCTCCCGAAACTGGTGGAGGAGGCAACGGCCCTGGCCCTGGTAGGGTCCCGCCATCGTGGTGTGGAGGTCCGGCTGGCGGTGCTTGGCGATATCCCGCTGGTGATGGCCGATCGCGTGCAAATTCAGCAGGTCCTGCTGAACCTGATCCGCAACGCGATGGAGGCGATGGAGGACCAGACAACCCGACGCCTGACGATCGGGGCGGATGCACGGGAGGGGATGGTGGAAATCGCCGTCAGCGATACCGGCGCCGGATTGCCGCCTGATGTCGCGGCGCGGCTGTTCCAGCCCTTTGTCACGACCAAGGAAGACGGCATGGGCATCGGCCTGTCGGTGTGCCGCACGATTGTCGAGGCGCATGGCGGGCGCATCTGGGCCGAACCTGCCCCCGCGGGCGGCAGCGTGTTCCGCTTTTCCGTCCCGGTCGCCGACGCGCCGGTATGACGGCGTTACCCGAACCGCACGGGCGCCTCAGGCGCGGGGCGGCAGGGTCTCCATCAGCGTCCTGATGGCCGTCAGGTCGCGCAGAAATGCCTGGTATTCACGGTTCTTGCTGTCGCCTTCGGGGATGCGGAGCAGATAGGACGGATGCACGGTGATGAAAGCGTTGGTCCCGTCCTCCAGCAGGAAGGGCCGGCCACGTTCGCGCATCACCGTCACCGGGCGTCCAAGGACCGCGCGGGCGCCGCTGCCGCCCATCAGGACGATCAGGCCAGGGCGCAGGCGGGTGCGTTCGACATCGAGCCAGAACCGGCAGATCTGGATTTCCTCGGCGTCGGGCGGCTGGTGGATGCGCCGAGTGCCGCGCGGGACGAACTTGAAGTGCTTGACCGCGTTGGTGATGTAGATCGCTCGGCGGTCGATCCCGGCCTGCTCCATCGCCTGGTCCAGCAACTGGCCGGCGGGGCCGACGAAGGGGCGGCCGATGATGTCCTCCTGGTCGCCCGGCTGTTCCCCCACGAACATCACGCGCGCGGTGGCGGGGCCTTCGCCGAACACGGTCTGGGTGGCGGGTTCGTGCAGGGCGCAGCGGCGGCAGGACGCCGCGTCGATGATCCCGCGTTGCAGCCCGGCATCGGGGGACAGGTCCAGCACCACGGGGCCGATCGGCGGCAGGTCCGGCGGGCGGGGCGCTTCGTCCAGGTCCTCGGCCGGCGGGATCGCGGTGCCGGTCCGGCAGTCCTCCAGCAGGGCGGCGCCGTGCGCGTCCCACCAGGCGGCCAGGGTGTCGTCGTCTCCGATCCCGCGCGCCCCGGCGCCGAAGCGCAGCGCCGATCCATCCCAATGCGCGCTGCCGTCCGGGGTCAGGATCGAGAAGGCTTGCGTTGGGAAACGGCGGGCGATCAGCTGGGCGTTGGCCTCCAGCACGAAATGGGCCGGCGCGTACCAGCCCAGCAGCCTGTCGGCCAGCGGCAGGAAGCGGAGATGGGTGCGCATGCGATGCGCCTCGGCCCGCACCGCATGGGCCATCCGGCGGGCGAGCCGCACATCCGGATCGTCCGCCATTTCCAGCGGCTTTTCCCCCGCATGCGAGCGCCACAGCAGCCCATACAGCAGGCCGAACCGCTCGGCATCGCGCACCTGGAACGCCTGCGCCGCCATCGCCACCAGCGCGCCGGAGACACCGAAGGTCCCTGTGGCCTCGGGCAGCGGGTCCGATGGACCGCCGACCGCCCATTGGACGTCCGCCGGCTCGACCCCCGCCAACACGAGGGCGCGGGTGGCGCGCCGCCATCCGTCCCAGTCGGTCTCGCTGGCCAGTCCGACATGATGCATGACAGAAGCAAACTCCAACCCGGGCGGGTTTCCAAGCCCCGTTGCACGCGGTAGCCATGCGGGAACGCCCAATCAGCCAGGGACCCAGCGCCATGTACCTCCCCAGCCGCACCTATCGCACGTTGATCATGGGCCGGAAGGGCGCCGTCGGCACCAACCACCCGCTCGCCACCCAGGCTGGCCTCGATGTGCTGCGGGCCGGGGGCAACGCAATCGATGCCTCGATCGCCATCGCCCTCTCGCTCAGTGTCGTCGAGCCGATGATGTCGGGCCTGGGCGGGGACGGGTTCTATCAGGTCTTCAACGCGAAGACCGGAGAGACGAAGTGCTGGAACGGCACGGGGGCGGCGCCGATGGAGGCCAATCCCGGCCGCTTCCGCGCCTCCGGCATCCAGGTCCGCGGGCCGCTGAGCGTGTCCACTCCCGGCTTCATCGCCGGCATCGGCGCGATGCACGCCGCCCTCGGATCCCGCCCCTGGGCCGGTCTGTGCGCCGCCGCGATCGAGCAGGCGCGGGACGGCTTCAGCGCCAGCCACCACTACCGCCATTTCGCGCGGGAGGTCCGGGCGATGCTGGCGGCCGACCGGCGCAGCCATGCGGTGTTCCTGGGCGGGCTGGCAGAAGGCGAGCCGCGGCATGCCTCCATCATCCGCCAGCCCGACCTGGCGCGCACGCTGGAGGAACTGGCCGCCGATGGGGCGGACAGCTTCTATCGCGGCAAGCTGGCCAAGCGGTTGGCGGCGGGGATGAAGGAGGTCGGCGCCCTGGTCGACGAACGCGACCTGGCCGAGTGCCAGGCACAGGTGCAGGACCCGATCAGCATCCGCTATCGCGGGTTCCAGGTGACGCAGACGCCACCGAACTCCACCGGCTTCACCATGCTGCAGATGCTGAAGATCGCCGAACGCTTCGACCTGGCCGGGCTGGACCCGGTGCGGCGCATCCATGTGCTGGTGGAGGCGAAGAAGCGCGCCTTCCGCGACCGGGAACGCTTCGGCACCGATCCGCGCTTTGGCGAGGTGCCGCTGGACCGGTTGCTGTCGGATGACTACGCCGATGAATGCGCCGCCGCGATCGACCTGAAGCGCGCGGCTGAGATTGTGCTGGCCGAACCCGAGCAGGCGCTGGGCGACACCACCTATTTCGCCGTCGTGGACTCCGAGGGCAACGCGGTGTCGGGCATCCAGAGCATCAACTCCGGCTTCGGATCGGGCGTGACGGCGGGGGATACCGGCATCCTGCTGAACAACCGGATGGCCTACTGGCACCTCGCGTCCGGCCATGCCAATCGGCTGGTCCCGGGCAAGCGCGTGCGCCACACGATGAACGCGCCGATGGTGTTCAAGGATGGCAAGGTCTGGGCGGTCGAGGGCACGCCGGGCGCCGACAACCAGGTGCAGATCAACCTCCAGGTGCTGACATCGATGATGGACCTGGGCGCCGATCCGCAACAGGCGCTGGAGGCGCCGCGCTGGACGTCGTCGCAGCGCGGGCAGGGGGCGAACTGGCCGCATGACGGCGATGGCCGCCTGACGATCGAACCTGGCTACGGCCCGGAGATCCTGTCGGGGCTAGAGGCGCTGGGCCACAGCCTGAACCGCGTCGGGCCGCTGGAAGGCCCGTGCAGCGTGCAGGCGATCCGGATTACCGACGAAGGCGTGCGGATGGTGGGGTCCGATCCCCGCCGGGACGGTTGGGCCGGGGCATTCTGATCGGGGTGCCTCGATTCGTTTGGGGTTCCGCGTGGACCCTGCTGGTTCTGACCAACCTGTTCTGGTCCTTGAACATTGTCATCGGGCGAGGTGTCGCGGGCACCGTGCCGCCCGTCGCGCTCGCGTGGTGGCGTTGGACGGGGGCCTTCGCGGTCGCGCTGTGCTTCGCCTGGCCGCGGCTGCGGCGCGACCTGCCGGTCATGCTCCGTTCCTGGCCGATGATGCTGGTGCTGGGGGCAACCGGCATCGCCTGCTACAACACGATGGCCTATATCGCGCTGAACCTGACCACGGCGCTGAACGTCCTGCTGCTGCAATCAGCGCAGCCGCTGTTCATCGTGCT
>CANJSR010000252.1 GCA_947476855.1 Acetobacteraceae bacterium | reverse complement strand
TGGCTACTGGCCCCCCCGTGGGGTGGGCGGTCCGGGCTGGGGCGTCGACGTTGGAACGTCGCATGGGAACCTCCTGTTCAGTTGCGGGAGGCCGGTCCACCGGGACGGAATTTTGCTGAGCAAAGCCTGGGCAAAACAAAAGCCGCCTCGGGGGGCGGCTTCGGTATCTTGCTATGGGTGCACGAACCTAGACCGCCGGGGTGTAATACCAGCGGTACCAAAATCGCGAGGTCGGAAGGGCGATCGGCGTGTCCATGATCGGCTTTCTAACATTGGCGACGGGTCGGCGCAAGATCGTCATATGGTCGCCATGGCGTTCCCCTCGCCTGTCCTGGTAACATCGATCATCCACCAGGGAGGAACCACCCATGTCCGCGGCAGACCCCAACCGAGTCGTCCTGACCGGCGAAAACCCGTTCATCCGCCTCAGCGAAACCGATGGCGGCCCGATCACCACCAATGCCAGCTTCTGGCGGATCATCACCTCGGGCGCCGGCCCGGGCCATGTGCTGTATCTGAAAAGCGAGCTGACCGACGACGAGTGGCGCATCTACTCCGACAACATGGCGATGGCGCGCTGGCTGCAAAACACCGTGCAGGGCATGCTGAACGCCGAACTGAAGGACACCTCGATCCCGATCATCGAGGCGAGCTTCGCGAAGTCGGGCGATGCGCGCGACTTCTGGACGGAAACCGTCGACACCTTTGACGAAACGATCGCGCTGACCTGGCACGACATCGGCGATCCGTTGCTGATCCACACCTATCCGAACCAGGGTCCCGACGGCCGTCCCTATGGCGTCTGCACCGTGCTGATCCCCTGCCTGTCCACGCGGCTGACGGTGAACGGCATCCAGGCCAAGGGACAGTCCTTCCCGCGCGTGCGCGAAGGCCGTCCGTTCAGCACCAGCGCCCTGGCGTTCTGCGAAAGCTGGACCGAAGCGCGCTGAACCTCGACGCGCCACCCCGTTGCGGAAACGGGGTGGCGTTTCATTTGCAACCATCACCTTGCCTCAGCAACGGCCATGTTCCGATCGGCTTAATTCTGGAACCTGAACCGCGGGTTGGGTGTTCCCGAACTTTGTGTTACCCAGGCGGACACAGAGGAGGAGCATCCATGTTCAAACAATTCATGACCGCGGCCTGCGCGGCAACCATCAGCTTTCCCATGCTGGCCACCGACGCCCGCGCCCAGGACGTCAAGCTGCCGCCGAGCCTGACAGTCACGGCGTATGACACAGGGTCATCGGGATTCAATATCGCGGTCGCCGTCGGCAAGACCTTCAAGGACAAGTACGGCACCGACCTGCGGGTGCTGCCCGCCGGCAACGACGTCGCGCGCCTGCAACCGCTGCGCGGCGGCCGAGCGCAATTCTCCTCGATGGGCATCGGTATCTACTACGCGCAGGAAGCCGTGTTTGAATTCGCGGTGAAGGAATGGGGGCCGCAGAAGCTCCAGTTGATGTATTCGTCAACCGACTGCAACGGTGCGGCGCTCGGCGTCGCCAAGGACCTCGGCGTCAAGGAGCTCAAGGACCTCAAGGGCAAGCGGATCGCGATGATCGTCGGTTCCCCCGCTCTCAATCAGAACGTGTTCGCCGCTCTGACCTTTGGCGGGCTGACGCCGGCCGATGTACGGCTGGTTGAATTCTCCAGCTTCGGCGCCGCCTGGAAGGGCTTGATCAACAACGAGGTCGATACCGCCTGGGCCTCCACCATCACCGGGCAGGCCAAGGAAGCCGAGACATCGCCGCGCGGGCTGGTGTGGATGCCCATGCCGCATGCCGACAAGGCTTCCTGGGCGCGGATGCTCAAGCAGGCGAACTTCTTCACGCCGCATATCGCGAGCTGTGGAGCCGCCGGCCTGAACACGACCCCGATGGAAAGCGCCACCTACCCCTATCCGATCTTCACCGCCTATGCGTCCCAGCCAGCTGACCTGGTCTATGGGATCACCAAGGGCATGATCGACGGCTACCCGCTGTACAAGGACTCCGCGCCTGGCGCCGCGGGCATGTCGCTCGACAAGCAGGATCTGCAATGGGTGATCCCCTACCACTCCGGCGCGGTGAAGGCCCTGAAGGCGGCCGGCGTGTGGAAGCCCGAGCATGACGCCCACAACGACGCGCTGATCAAGCGACAGGACCTGCTGGCCGCGACCTGGGCGGACTTCATCAAGACCAACCCCTCGGAGTCGACCTTCCGCAAGGATTGGATGACCGTCCGCGCCGCCGCTTTGACCAAGGCCGGGCTGGACATCATTTTCGAATAGCAACGGCCCCGGAAGATTGACAGGCCCGCGGCCGTCCGCCGAGATGGGGGACGCGCCGCGACCGGTCGGTCAACGCGGTAACCAAAAAAAGCAAATGGGACGGAGACAACCATGAAACGCCAAGCATGGCTTGCGGCGGCATTCAGCCTGGGTCTGGCAACAACCGCCCATGCCCAGGACATCAAGCTGCCGAACACGCTGACACTGACCGCGTATGAGACAGGCTCGAACGCCTTCAACCAGGCAGTAGCGGTCGGGCAGATGATGAAGAACCGGTTCGGCACCGATCTGCGCGTGCTGCCCGCCGGCAACGACGTTGCCCGCCTCGGGCCGCTGCGGCAGGGCCGAGCGCAGCTCACGTCGACGGGCATCGGGATGTATTTCGCGCAGGAAGGCGTGCTGGAATTCGGCCAGCGCGAATGGGGCCCGCAATCCGTCCAGCTTCTGCTCGCCGCCCTCACCTGCAACGGCCAGTCGCTCGGCGCCGCCAAGGATTCGGGGGTGCGGACGGCCAAGGACGTGATCGGCAAGCGGGCCGGCGTGGTCGTCGGATCGCCGGCCGCGACTTATTCGATGCAGGCCCTGATCTCGTTCGGGGGCGGCACGTTCCAAAACGTCAAGACGGTCGAGTTCGCCAGCTACGGCGCCCTGATGAAGGGGGTCGTGAACAACGAGATCGACCTGTTCTTCGCCTCCACCATCTCAGGCCAGGCGAAGGAGATCGAGAGTTCTCCGCGCGGGATCGTCTGGGTGCCGATGCCGACGGCGGATAGCGAGGGTTGGAAGCGCGTGCAGGCGATCGCCCCGTACTTCTACCCGCACACCGCCACTTGCGGCGCCGGTATCAAGCCGGAGGAGCCAGTTCCGACCTCGGTCTATCCGTATCCGCTGTTCATGGCCTACGCCACGCAGCCCGAGCCGCTGATCCACGACATCACGAAATCGATGCTGAGCCACTACGACGACTACAAGAACACGGTGGTCGGCGTGGACGGGCTGGAAGGCAAGCGCCAGAACCTGACCTGGATCCTGCCCTATCACGCGGGATCCGTACGGGCGCTGAAGGGTGCTGGTGTCTGGACCGACGCGGCGCAGAAGCACAACGACATGCTGTGGAAGCGGCAGAAGACTCTGGCGGACGCCTGGGCGGCCTATGCAAAGACCGGCCCATCCGATGACAAGGCCTTCCGCACCGGCTGGATGGCGGCGCGCAGATCGGCGCTGACGGCCGCGGGACTCGAAGTCGGCTACGACGAAGCCGGCTGATAACAAAAAGAAACGGCGCCGACCTGGTCGGCGCCTGGGGGGGGATACGGAACCATGAGCGATACGGCCCAGGCCAAGGT
This sequence comes from Acetobacteraceae bacterium, assembly GCA_947476855.1. Next base: position 3,623 of record CANJSR010000252.1, on the reverse strand, counting down.
GGTATTCGACGACCCGCACGTGCACACCGGTCCGGCGGAAGCCGAAACGATGCGTGTGCGGACACTCCAGGGCGTATGGCGGTGGGCGCTCATCGTGCTGACGGGCCTGACGATCTTCCTGTGCATCAACCAGCAGTTCGCCCTGCGATTCTTCATCGGCTACACGCCGCTGAACACCGAATATTTCTACCTACTGATCCTGTGCATGCTGCCATTCACCTTCCTGATCTTCCCAGGCAGTGAAAAGGCATCGGTCGAGAAGATCGCCTGGTACGACGTCGTCCTGTTCGTCCTGACGGCCGCCGCCGCGGGTTACCTGATGACGGTGATCCGCAAGGCCGCCGAACTCGGCTGGGAGTTCGGCGGCGCGCCGGATACCATCATCTGGGTCGGCTACTACATGTGGTTCGTCCTGATGGAGGCGCTGCGCCGCACCGGCGGGTGGAGCCTGATGCTCTCGGTCGGCCCCTTCACGCTGTATCCCCTTTTCGCCGACGCAAGCTGGCTGGGGCCGTTGCGCGGGCACCAGTCGTCGCTGTCGGATTCAACCGCCTATCACGTGCTGTCGACCGAGAGCCTGCTGGGCATTCCGGTCCAGGCCTTCGCGGATACGGTCATCGGGTTCCTGATCTTCGGCACCGCGCTGATGATGACCGGGGCGGGCAAGTTCTTCATCAACCTGTCCTTTGCCCTGTGCGGCACGTTCCGCGGCGGCGCGGCCAAGGTCTGCATCTTCGCCTCGGGCCTGCTGGGGATGATGTCCGGGTCGATCGTGTCGAACGTGCTGACGGCCGGCACCATGACCATCCCGGTCATGAAGCGGACCGGTTTCCGCGCGTCCTACGCCGGCGCGATCGAGGCCTGTGCGTCCACTGGCGCCGTGCTGGCCCCGCCGGTGATGGGGGCCACGGCCTTCGTCATGGCGCAGTTCCTCAACGTGACCTACGCCGAGGTTGCGATGGCGGCCATCATCCCGGCGCTGCTCTACTACGCGGGCCTGTTCATGCAGGTCGATTCCTACGCCGCACGCCACAATCTGAAGGGCCTGCCCCGGGCGGAACTGCCAAGCATGGTGGAGACGTTCAAGGACGGGTGGTTCTATGCGTTCGTGATCGTCGTGCTGATCGTCCTGCTGCTGTACTTCAAGCGGGAGAGCCACGCCCCGTTCTATGCCACGGCCCTGCTTCTGGTCCTGGCACAGTGGGAACAGGCGGGGCGGTGGACGATGGCCAACACGATCAACCTGCTCGCCGCTGTCGCCGCCACGATCGCGATGACATTGGCCGGGGAGAATGTCGCCAAGGCCATGGCCGCGCCCGACGAAGCCGCGTTCGATGCCTGGATGAATGCCCTGCTGATGCCGATCCTGGGCGGCATGCTTTTGCTGGTCGCCCTGAATGAGATCTGGGGGGAAAAACGGCTGTCCGGACAATGGTACCTCAAGTTCCTGGAGGTGAACGGGCGGACCTTTGTCGAGCTGATCGGCATCCTGGCCGGCTGCGGCCTGCTGATCGGCGCGTTCTCCCTGACCGGGGTCGTGTCGAGCCTCGCCAATGACCTGCTGACGATCGCGGGCAGCAACATCCTGATGCTGCTGGCAATGTGCGCGATCACGAGCCTGATCCTCGGCCTGGGGCTGACCACGACGGCCTGCTATATCTTCCTGGCGATCCTGGTCGGGCCGGCGCTGGAAAAGGCCGGGCTGAACCGGATGGCGGTTCACATGTTCATCTTCTACTGGGGGATGCTGTCGTCGATCACCCCGCCGGTCGCCATCGCGTCGTTTGCCGCGGCGGGTATCGCCGGGGCGCCGGCGATGAAGACGGGATGGGAGTCGATGTGGGTCGGCTCCATCATCTACTTCATTCCGTTCTTCTTCGTGCTGAACCCGGCGTTGGTGCTGCAGGGGGATGGGCTGGAGGCGATCTACCTGACCGTCACCGCCCTGATCGGCACCCTGTTCGTCTGCGGCGCGATCCAGGGCTATCAGGCCTTCATCGGAGACATGAGGCGGGCCGGCGCGCTGGAATGGCCGTTGCGGATCATGCTGGGCCTGGGCGGGCTGCTCCTGGCGACGCCGGGGGGCGGGATCATGCCCTTCAGCAACGCGACGATGGAGTTGGCGGCCCTGGTCGTGCTGGTGCCTACCGCCCTGGTGGCCTTCCTGCTGGTGAAGCGGGGGGCGCCGGTCGCGGTGTAGTTCATGATGCGGGCAGCCGATGGGCTGCCCGCTGAACCGCAAGCCCGCTACTCCGCCGCCTTCGCCACCGATTTCCAGCGGCTGACCGGCTTGGGAATGCCGAGGTGATCGCGCAAGGTCGGCCCCTCATATTCCGTCCGGAACAGGCCGCGCCGTTGCAGTTCCGGCACCACCATGTTCACGAAGTCGTCCAGCGACCCGGGCAGCCAGGCGGGCATCACGTTGAACCCGTCTGCGGCTTCGTTCAGGAACCAGTGCTCCATCATATCGGCGATCTGCGATGGCGTGCCGATCGCCAGGGCATGGCCGCGCGGGCCGGCGTTCAGCAGGCACAGTTCCCACAGCGTCAGGTTGTCCCTCCGCGCGGCTTCCAGCAGCAGGCGTTGGCGGGAGAGCGGGCCGTTGGTGTCGCCCATGTCCGGCACCGGGCCATGCAGGGGGTATTTGTCCAGACCGCCGACGCCGATCGTGTGCTCCAGGATCGCGATCCCGACCGCGGGCTGGATCAGGGATTGCAGGTAGTCGAACTTCTCCCGCGCCTCCGCTTCCGTGCGACCGACGACGGGATAAAGGCCGGGCAGCACCCGCACGCTGCCGGGCGGACGGCCGGCTCGGGCGACGCGAGCCATGACGTCCGTATAGAAAATCCGGGCCTGCTCGAACGTCGTTTGCGCGGTGAACACGACATCCGCCACCGTCGCCGCCAGGTTCCGCCCCGTCTCCGACGCGCCCGCCTGCACCAGCACCGGGCGCCCCTGGGGGGAGCACGCGACGTTCAGCGGTCCCCTTACCTTGAAGTGCGGGCCGCGATGGTTCAGCACGTGCATCTTTTCGGGGTGGTAATAGCGCCCCTCGGCCTTGTCCAAAGCGAAGGCGTCGTCGTCCCAACTGTCCCACAGGCCGGTCACGACCTCGGCGAATTCCAGCGCCCGGTCGTAGCGGTCGGCATGGGAGAAATGTTCGTCGCGGTTGTAGTTGAAGGCCTCGGCTTCGTTGTTCGATGTCACCAGGTTCCACCCGGCCCGGCCGCCACTGATCTGGTCGAGCGAGGCGAACTGGCGCGCGAGCGTGTAGGGCTCATTGTATGTCGTGGTGGAGGTGGCCACGAGACCCAGCCGCGTCGTCACCGCCGCCAGCGCCGACAGGATCGTCATCGGCTCGAACTTCACGACCTTGCCGACGCGGCCGCGGGATTCGGGACTGCCGAAGATCGAGACGGCGGCGCCATCGGCGAGGAACAGAAGATCGAACTTGCCGCGTTCGGCGGTCTGCGCGACCTGCTTCGCCTGTTCGAACACCATGCCGGATTCGGGAAAGGCGTCGGGGTGGCGCCAGGCCGCGACATGCTGGCCGGTTTCGTGGACGAAGGCGCCCAAACTCATGCGGCGGGACGGACGGATGCTCATTGCGGTCCTCCGAGTAT
>CANJSR010000251.1 GCA_947476855.1 Acetobacteraceae bacterium | reverse complement strand
GGCCGGCCGGCCTCGGCGTCAGGGTCCGCGGCATCCAGCGCCATCATGCCCAGGCCCCGACCGCCCAGGCTGGCGACCGCTGCGCCCTGGCGATCACCGGCCCCCGCGTGACGCGGGAGGCGATCCATCGCGGCGACTGGCTGGTGGCCGAACACCTGCACCTTCCGACCCAGCGCATCGACGCGCGGGTCCGGGCCACCGCCGACCGGGCGCTGGAACATGGCGCGCGGGTGCATGCCCATCTCGGCGCCGCGTCGCTCCCGGGGCGGGCGCTGGTGCTGGGCGCGGCGGATCTGGAGGCGGACGAGGAAGGGTTCGTCAGCCTCCGCCTGGATCACCCGACCATGGCGCTGTTCGGTGACCGGGTGGTACTGCGCGACGACAGCACGGGACGGGTTGTCGCCGGTGGCACGGTGGTCGATCCGTTTGCCCCCGCCCGCCGTGTCCGGCGGGAGACGCGGGCGGCGGTGCTGGCGGCGCTGGCGCCCGCCGATCCGGCAAGGGTGGTGGAAGGGCTGCTGGCGGCGGAGGGGTGGGTGGACCTGACGCATCTGGCGCTGGCGCGGAACATCGATCTCCAGCCAGCCGGTCCATCCGCCGATCGGATCGTGCTGGATGGACGGCAGGTGCTGGTCTCGGCCGGCAAGCGCGCGGAAACCGAGGCGCTGCTGACCGAACGGCTGGCGCGCTGGCACGCGAGCCACCCCAGCCAGCCCGGGCCAACCAAGGTGATGCTGCTGTCCGTCGCGACCACCCTGCCCGCCCCCCTGCTGGAGGCGATCCTGCAGGGGATGATCGAGCGCGGGCTGGTGATCCGGCAGGCCCGCGCGCTCTCCCTGCCCGATCACCGGCCAGTGCTTGCGCCCGCCGATCGCACGCTGTGGGAAACACTGGAGCCACGCCTGGTCGCGGCCGGAACGCGCCCACCCCGCGTGCGGGAGCTGGCGCAGGACCTGGCGATGGAACCGGCCGAGGTCGAGCAATGCCTGGTCCGGCTGGAGCGCTTCGGCCTGCTGGTGCGGGTGGCACCGAACCGGTTCTTCCTGCCGGCCACGGTGGTGGAACTGGGGGAGCTGGCCGCGAGCCTCGCCGCCGATCAGGAGACGGCGGGGTTCACGGCGGGGATGTTCAACCAGGCTTCCGGGATCGGGCGGAACCTGACGATCCAGGTGCTGGAGTATCTGGACCGGATCGGGGTGACCCAGCGAGCGGGGGAATATCGACTACCGCGCCGTTCGGCGGCGTCCGTGCTGGAGTAGCGATCGGGCGCGGCATGGCGCCCCTGGCCGCGGCGCCCCTCTATCGTCGTGGCGGGCGGAGGCCCGCCATCCACGACTTGCCTGCTTGCAACTGGGGAAAGTCGTGGGTGGCGGCCCTGCGGCCGCCATGACGATGGGGGAGGACACCACGACCTCAGCAGTAGCGGTGGACCTCTATCGTCGTAGCGGGCGAAGGCCCGCTATCCACGACTTGCCTGCTTGCAACTGGGGAGATTCGTGGGTGGTAGCCCCGAGGCCGCCATGACGGTGGGGGAGGCCACCACGACCTCAGCAGTAGCGGCGGACCTCTATCGTCGTGGCGGGCGAAGGCCCGCCATCCACGACTTGCCTGCTTGCAACTAGGAAAAGTCGTGGGTGGCGGCCCTGCGGCCGCCATGACGATGGGGGAGGCCACCACGACCTCAGCAGTAGCGGCGGACCTCTATCGTCGTGGCGGGCGAAGGCCCGCTATCCCCGACTTGCTTGCAACTGGGGAAAGCCGTGGGTGGCGGCCCTGCGGCCGCCATGACGATGGGGGAGGCCACCACGACCTCAGCCCCCAACTACGACGGAAGAAAGCCGAACCGCCCCCTACTCCATGCCCTCGTAGAAATCATTCCCCTTGTCATCAACCACGATGAACGCCGGGAAGTTCTCGACCTCGATCCGCCACACCGCTTCCATGCCGAGTTCCGGATATTCCAGCACCTCGACCTTACGGATGCAGTCCTGCGCCAGGCGCGCCGCCGGTCCGCCGACGGAGCCTAGGTAGAATCCACCATGCGCCTTGCAGGCATCCCGCACGGCCTTGGACCGGTTGCCCTTCGCCAGCATCACCAGCGACCCGCCAGCCGCCTGGAACTCGGCGACATAGCTGTCCATCCGCCCGGCCGTGGTCGGGCCGAAGCTGCCGGTCGCCATGCCCACCGGAGTCTTCGCCGGGCCGGCATAATAGACCGGATGGTTCTTGATGTAGTCGGGCAGGCCGAGGCCGGCGTCCAGACGCTCCTTCAGCTTCGCGTGCGCGATGTCGCGGGCGACGACCATCGTACCTGTCAGCGAAAGCCGCGTCTTCACCGGGAACGACGAAAGCGTCTTGCGGATCTGCTCCATCGGCTGGTTCAGGTCGATCGCGACCGACTCGTCCGGCAGATGGTCATCCGTCGTCTCAGGGAGGTAATGCGCCGGATCGGTTTCGAGCTGTTCCAGGAACACACCCTCGGGCGTGATCTTCGCCAGAATCTGCCGGTCCGCGCTGCACGACACGCCGATCCCGATCGGCAGAGACGCGCCATGGCGGGCCAGGCGCACGACGCGGACGTCATGGCAGAAATACTTGCCGCCGAACTGCGCCCCGATGCCGATGTTGCGGGACAGTTCCAGCACCTGCTTTTCCAGCTCCACGTCCCGGAAGGCGTGGCCGGCCTTGCTGCCCTCGGTGGGCAGCCCATCCAGCCAGCGGGTCGAAGCCAGCTTCACCGTCTTGAGCGTCATCTCGGCGGAGGTCCCACCGATGACGATCGCCAGATGGTAAGGCGGGCAGGCCGAGGTCCCCAGCGTCTTCATCTTGGTTTCCAGGAACTTCAACAGCCGCTCGGGCGACAGCACCGCGCGGGTTTCCTGGAAAAGGAAGGTCTTGTTTGCCGATCCGCCGCCCTTGGCGACGAACATCAGATGGAACTCATCGGCGTGATGGTTGCCGGGGGCCGCCATGATGTCGAACTGGACGGGCAGGTTGTTGCCCGTGTTGACCTCGTTATACATCGACAACGGTGCCATCTGCGAATAGCGCAGGTTGGTTTCCGTGTAGGTGCGATGCACGCCCCAGGACAGGGCCTCCTCCTCATCCCCGTCGACCCAGACGCGCTGGCCCTTCTTGCCGAACACGATCGCGGTGCCGGTGTCCTGGCACATCGGCAGCACGCCGCCGGCCGCGATATTGGCGTTCTTCAGCAGGTCGAGCGCCACGAACCGGTCATTCCCGCTCGCCTCCGGGTCATCGAGGATCGCCCGCAACTGCGCCAGGTGCCCCGGCCGCAGCAGGTGGGAGACATCGTGGAACGCCCGCACGGCCAGCTCGCTCAGGGCATCGGGGGCGATCCGCAGAACCGTCTGCCCGTCGCAATTGACGGTCCGAACCCCTTGGATATCCAGCTTCTTCCAGGGCGTCGTCTCCGGCCCCAGCGGGAACATCGGGGAATAGAGGAAACCGGCGGGGCGGGGGCTGGGCGGCTTCATAGGGGCGTTCATGGTCATGCTCCTTCAAGGAGAGCGGGATGGGCGTCGATATGGCGGCGACCGGCGGCGCGGTCAGGGGCAATCCGACCGGCGCCAGCCAGACAGCGCCGCGGGCGGGCGTCAGGTGCGCGGCGGCGACCGGCGGCGGAACGCATCAAGACTGACCACCTGCGGGCTTTCTGATTCGGCTGCTTCCGAGGCTTCGGCGGCCGGCTCCTCGGGCGGCGGCGGCGGCGCTTCGACCTTCACCTCCTCCTCGATCACCGGGCGGAAGCGCAGGCCATAGCGGACATGCGGGTCGGCGAAGGCGACAACCGCGTTCAGCGGCACATGCAGCATCGAGGGCACGCCGCCGAAGGACAGGCCAACGGAGATCATGTCCGTCTCCCAGTCCATCCGCAGGTCCCAGAACTGGTGCTGCAGGACGATGGTCATTTCCTGCGGATACTGCGCCTTGAGCCGAGCGGGAATCGACACGCCCGGGTGATCGGTACGGAACGTCAGATAGAAATGATGTCCATCCGGCAGGCCCTTCTCGACGACGAACTCCACCGCCTTCGCCACGACATGGCGCAGGGCGCGTTCCGTCCAGTCGTCATAGGGCAACAGGCTATCCGGCCGCTGCTCCTTATCGTCTTCCATCCGGCAACCCTCGTGAGATCCATCAACCCATAGCGCGGGCGCGCGGGGTCGCAAAGTCGGTACTTCACGCAATTCGGCCAGGCACGCGGCGATTGCAATAGGGGGGCGGCCGGTTCTCCCGTCTCCACGCACCGATATGCGTGCCCTTTGACAGCGCCCGTGCCGCGACGAATGCTCGTCGCATGACCGAAACCGCACCCAGCGCCGACTCCATCGCCGAGGACGAAGACCACGGGGCCTGGCGCCGGACCCTCTGGGCAATGGTCGCGGTGCAGTTCGTCATGAGCATCTCGTTCAACATCGTGGCCCCGATCATGCCGCTGTTTCTGCCCGATCTGGGGGTGACGGCGCCGGCCGCGGTCAATCTCTGGGCCGGGGTGCTGGCGGCGGCGACGTCCTGCGTGGCGGTGTTCGCCGCGCCGGTCTGGGGAGGCCTCGCGGACCGGCACGGGCGCAAGCTGATGGTGCTGCGCTCGACCCTTGGGATCGGCATCTTCACCTTCCTGATGGGCATAGCCCTCGGCCCCTGGCAGATGCTCGGCCTGCGCGCCGGGATGGGGCTGCTGGCCGGATTCAACTCGGCCGCGACTGTGATGGTCGCCTCCCAGGTGCCCGAGCGGCGCCTGGGCTATGCAATGGGCTGGATGAGCACGGGGACCCTGGTCGGCTCGCTGATCGGCCCGGTGATTGGCGGCGGGATCGCCGACCTGACCGGCAGCTACCGCCTGCCCTTCTTCTTCGGCGGCACGATCTGCGTCTGCGCTTTCCTGGTGACGTTGTTCCTGGTGCCCGAGCGCTTCACGCCGCCCGACAAGTCCAAGGCTCGGCCGTCGCTGCTGGCCGGCATCGCGATCGTCGCCCGATCCCGTCCGCTGCTGTCGCTGATCGTCGTGCTGATGATGGGCCAGTTCGCAACCCATGCGGTCCAGCCGATCATCACCTTGCATGTCCAGGATATGCTCGGCCCGAGGCCCAATCTGGCGACACTGGGCGGGATCGCGTTCTCGGTCACCGGGATCGCGGGGGCGCTGGCAGTGCCCTTCCTCGGACGGCGCAGCGACCGGATCGGCTACCGCACCACCCTGCTGATCTGCCTGGCCGGGGCGGCCCTGTTCACCGCGCCTCAGGCCCTGCCTCTGGGGTATCCGGCCTTCGTCGCCGAACGCTTCGGGCTGGGGCTGTTCGTGGGCGGAGTCCTGCCCGCCGCCAACGCGCTGATCGGCAAGCTGACCGATCCGGCGCAGCGCGGCACGACCTATGGGCTGCTGTCGTCGGCCTATTTCATCGGCAACACGACCGGCCCGCTGACCGGCGGCGTTGTCGCCGCGAGCTTCGGGATCAACTGGGTCTTCGCCCTGACCGCCGCGATGCTGACCGCGAACCTGATCTGGGTCTGGCTTGTGGTTCCGGGTGAGCGGAAGACCGGATTGAAGTAAGGCGATCTACGCCTTACTTTCTGAAGCATCATCAGGTCGGAGGTCCCATGCCGCTGGAATTGACCGTGACCGCCAAGGGACAGGTCACGCTGAAACGCGAACTCCTGCGCCACCTTGGGATCGGCCCCGGAGACAGGATCGGCGTCACGTTGATGCCGGATGGCAAGGTCGAACTCACCCCGGCGCACACGGCCCATGACATCCGCACCCTCCGCGGTGCCTTGAAGCGCCTTGGGGCGCCGCCCGTGTCGTTGGAGGACATGCAGCATGCCATCGAACAAGGTCGGCGGGGGTGAAACTCGCTGTCGATACGAATGTCCTGGTTCGATATCTGACCGAGGACGATGAACATCAGTCCGCTCAGGCCGCCCGATTGATCGAGGAGGCCGATGCGATCGTGATCCCCACCATCGTCCTGTGCGAACTGGTCTGGGTGCTACGCCGAGCCTATCGGTACTCGGGCGCCGAGGTCGAGGTATTGGTGCAACGCCTGATCACCAGCCGCCAGGTCGAAACCGACTATCCCGCCGTCCAGGCCGGCCTCCGCTCGCTTGGCCGTGGCGGAGACTTCGCGGATGGAGTCATCCACCACGACATGAAGCGGTCGGGGGCAGACCACATCGCGACCTTCGACCGCGCCTTCGCCGCATGGATGCCGTCGTCCGAGGTGATCCTGCTGGGCGATTCCCCCTGATCGCCAACCCGACATGCGCTTCGCTGGTGGCGAAAACCGGCTAGGTGCGCGTGCCCTGGTCGGGCGGGGCCGATACCACGCGTCGGCCTACGCCTCGTCCTCTCCGTCGTGTTCGAACTTCCGGCGTAGCGCCAGGATGACACGATGGGTCGTCGCGAGGTCCTCCGGCGCAAGCCCCTCCGACAACCCGTTGATCCACGGCGCCTGCAGGCCCATCGCGGCGTCGAAGACCTGGCGTCCCTTTTCGGTCAGCACGATCCATTGCGCCCTCCGGTGATGCGGGTTGGTCTGGAACGCCACCAGCCCCTCCCGCGCCAGGTCGTTCACGATCCGCTGCACATTCTGGCGGTTGGCGCCCATGTCGCGCGCGAGCCAGGCCACCGGCTGCGGCCGGTCGGCGGCCAGGATGCTCCCCAACACCTGCCACCGCGCGCTGGTCAGGCCCAGGCCCGCCACCAGCCTGTCGCCGGCCGTCAGCATGCGATTGTTAAGCCTGAACAGGTCGAGCACGAGGTCGGTCAGGGCGGCACCGGCCGGCGTCCGGGATGGTTCGGTCATTCGTCAATGGATTCCCATATTGACACCATAATGTCGTATCGGTACGTAGAAGCATATACCAATACCGCACGGAGCAAGCCATGACCCTCCTTCGTTCCATGGACCCGAAATTTCCGATCGAACGGCAGATCGCCCTCGAGGAATCGCCCGTCGTGCTGATCAACATCTTCACGCTGGACAAGGAGGATGAGGCGACGTTCCTCCAGGTCTGGGAGGACGACGCGGCCTTCATGAAGGCCCAGCCCGGGTTCATCTCAACGCAGTTGCACCGCGCGATCGGCGACAGCCCGACCTATCTCAACTATGCCGTCTGGCAATCGACCGCCGATTTCCGGGCGGCGTTCACGCATCCCACGTTCCAGGGGAAGCTGTCCGCCTATCCGTCATCCTCGGTCGCGACCCCGCATCTGTTCCGCAAGGTCGCG
>CANJSR010000250.1 GCA_947476855.1 Acetobacteraceae bacterium | reverse complement strand
CCGCCGATCACCGCGAAGCCCCAATGCACCAGCGTGACCATGACGGGGGACATCCCCGAGCGGTGCGCCACCTGGTAAAGATGCCCCCGATGCGCCTCCGTGATCCGCTTGCCCTGCGCCAGACGCCGGACCAGCGTGAACGCCACGTCGTACAGCACGCCCGCCAGCAGCATGGGCACCAGCAGGAACGACAGCTCCACGTCGTCGAAGCGGCTCGCGACCACGGCCAGTTCCGCCAGGATGAAGCCGCAGAACTGGCTGCCGACATCGCCCATGAAAATCCGAGCCCGCGGGAAGTTGAACGGCAGGAACCCCACGATCCCCGCGGCCAGCAGCCCGGCCATGCCGTAGGCGAACCAGCTTCCTTCCATCACCGCGATCCAGGCGATGAACAGGCAGGCGATCAGGGTCACCCCGCTCGCCAGGCCGTTCAGCCCGTCGATGAAGTTCATTGCGTTGGTCGTGAACACCACCCAGACCAGGGTCACCACGATCCCGAGCGCCCCAAGCTCCACCACCCCCAGATAGGGCAGGCGGATGTCCGTCAGATAAAGCCCGGTCACGATCGCGGTCAGCGCCGCCCCCACCTGGGCGCCGAGCTTGACGGTGAACGGCCAGTCGTAGCGGTCATCGAGGAGGGCAACGAGGGCGATGGCCAGCGCCGCGGCGATCACCCCCAGGAAATACGTATCCGCCAGGCGGGCGACGGCGGCGAACAGGTACAGCCCGATGATGCCGGCGAGGAAGGCGGCGACAATGCCCACGCCGCCGCCCTTGGGGGTCGGGCGGTCATGCGCCTTGCGCGCGTCGGGCGTGTCCATCATCCGCACGGCGATCATGGCGCGGACCACAAGAGCGGACAGCAGGGCCAGGCCGGCACCGAACGCCAGATGGCGCAGAAAAGCGATCAGGGTCATGCGCAAGGGCGGTGTTGTTCCGGACAGGCGGGCAGGGACCGGACAACGCCGGGGCGACCAGAGCGGACGCCCGGAGGCTGGTATGGGATCGCCTCGTTCAGGACAAGGCCCCCGGAGCGCGCGCGGGGAACGGACCCCCGCGCGCCTTTTGGCCGGCTAGGACGCCAGCCGTTGGGCGAGGCTTTTCTTGTAGTCCTCGATGGGCATGAAGCCCGGGTCCTTGCGGCAGTGGTCCTCGGTTTCGCGCATGATCTCGGCATCGGATTTGGACAGGTCGAGCGGCGTGCCATGCGGCTGCGGCACATGGAACGGGGTATCGAGATAGGCCTCGACCGTGTTGCCCTCGGGGTCCTTGAAATAGCACGACCAGGCGTTGCCGTGGCTGACCACGCGCATGTCGGTGGCCCCATGCGCCAGCGCCAGGCCATGCACCTCCCGCAGTTGGGCCAGGCTGTCGACCATGAAGGAAATCTGGTTGATCGGGTTGAAGCCGTTGGTATCCGGCCGGCCGCTGACCAGCACGAACTGGTGGTGGTTCTCGGGGCTGGAGCTCATGAACGTCAGCTCGATGCCGTTGCGGCCCTGGCCGCTGTCGGTGATCACCAGGCCCAGCACGGTGGTGTAGAACTGCTCCAGTTTGGGCTTGTCGTGGGCATAGACGCCGACATGCGCAAGACGAGCGTGAATGACACCCATGGTTCGTCCTCCTCGTTTGGTTGAGCGCATTCAAGGTCTGTTGGGGGGACAGCGCAAGACGGGACGTGTTGGGGCGCCGCCGTAAGCCTTTCCCCGTCTTGTGCGCCGCACCAAGGTCGGACAAAACCGCTCCGCCGCACCGTGTGGAAGGGCCTGAACCTGCTAGCCGTCCTCACCATCGCCCTTCCGGTTTTCGGCCTCATCCTCGCCGGCTTCGTCACCGCGCGCCTGGGCGGCCTGCGCCCCGCGGCGACCGAGGCGTTGAACATGTTCGTCGTCTACCTGGCCCTGCCGGCGGTCCTGTTCCACGCGATGGCGCATATCAACCCGGCCGACCTCGCCCATCCGGGCCTGCTGGCGGCGTTCGGCGGCGCGATTGTTGTGCCCTTCATCCTGTCGATGGTCATGTCCCGCTGGTCGGGTGCCCCGCTCGGCAACAGCACGATCCAGGCGCTCGGCGCCACGTTCAGCAATGTCGGCTACATGGGCATCCCGCTGTGCCGCATGGCCTTCGGTGATGCCAGCCTGGTGCCGGGCGTGATCATCATGGTCATCACCGCCTGCCCGCAATTCGCCGTCGCGGTCTCCCTGCTGGAAGCCGACCGCCCCGGCCGCCCAGGCGTCCGCGCCATCGCCAGCCGGGTCTCCCGCGCTTTGGTACGGAACCCGCTGCTGGTCGCCCCGGTCGCGGGCCTGGCCGTCGCGCTGGTGGGGTGGGAGCTGCCGGTGGCGCTCGATCGCTTCCTGCTGCTGCTGGGGGCCGCCGCCACGCCCTGCGCCCTGGTCGCCACCGGCCTGATGCTGTCGGAAACGGTCGAGCGGTTTCAGTACCTTCTGGTCGGCCGGTTGGTCATCCTCAAGCTGCTGGTCAAGCCGGCGGTGGCCTGGGTCATCGCCTTCCATCTGGTGGAGATGCCGCCCGCCTGGGCCGAAACCACCGTCCTCATGGCCGCCCTGCCCACCGGCGCCGGCGCCTTCATTCTCGCTCGGCTTTACGGACGGGAGGCGGCTTCGACCTCCGGCACCATCCTGGTTTCGACCATCCTGTCCTTCGCCACGCTGTCGGTGCTGCTGACCGTGCTGACGTAGCGCGCGGAAAAATCGCGCGGAGCACACGCCCGGCTCCTCCGCGTTCAGGCTTTGTTAACCCGATCCTGTTGCCATGCCGCTTCGCCGCAGGGGGTTGAAGATGACAGCCGAATCGTTGGACGCACGCATCACGCAGGCCTTGCAGGACGTGGCGGGGGAGCATGACCTGATGCTCTGGCGCCATCGTCTGTATGGCAACGGGGACACCATCGTCGCCTTCCATCGCCAGAGCACGCCGGGATACGTCGCGGCGCTGCTGCCGATCGACCAGACCCTGCGCACCCGCCTGACCGAGCATCGGCAGACCAAGGCCGGCCTGCGCCGCATCCTGCGCGCCGACGCGTTCTCCGACCACGGCGGACAGGACGAGGCACGGGAACTCTGCCGCCTGGGCCTCGTGGGCTGCCATGCCCTGACCGAGACCTTGTCGCGGGACGCCATCGGCGGCGGCCTGCGCGTGCGGGTGCTGTTCGACGAACCCGGTGTCGAGATCATGACTGAGGACGCAGCCCCCACCACCGTGGCCCTCGGCGCCGACCTGGTGCGGCTGCTGTGGCAGTTCCGCCCGGCCGATCGGTTCGCCCGGGCCTATCGGGTGTTCCGCCAGCAATTGCAGCCGCAGAACGCTCAGCGCGCCAGCGGATAGACCTCGGACAGCGCCAGCCCGCGCACGCGTATGCCCTGGGGCGTAACGGCCTCGTACGACAGGTGATGATGGCCGTGGACGATCAGCGACGCCCCGGCCGCGGCGGCGAGGTCGTCGATCACGCTGAACCCGTGCGGGTGGCTCGACGGTGCCTCGTGCGTGACCAGGATGTCGAAGCGTTCCCCCGACAGGCGGTCGAAGTCCTCGGGGAAGATCGTGTCGCGGTGCCACAGCGGCAGGCCGCCGCGCCAGGCTTCGTCGGGGCGGAGCGAGCGGTGGAAATCCGCCCGTGTCTGGAAGCGCGGCGGTTCGATCCGATCCGTCGGCCCATCGGCGCGGGGATACCAGACGCGGGGCTTGAACACGCCCGGCAGGCCGGCGATGCGAAGGCCGCCGATCTCGCTCACCCGCAGGCCGAGATCACCCTGGGGATGGGCGGTGACCAGGTGATCGAAGGTGCTTTCCGTGTCGGTGTCGTGGTTGCCGAGGATCCAGCGCACGTCCCACCCCGCGTCCAGCAAGGGGGCCAGCACGGTGGGCAGCGGGGCGGGGCAGTCGCAGTCCCCCACGATGATCAGCGTGCCGGGCGGGTGGTCCTGGCAGGCGCGGATGATCGGGGTGAAGTTGCGGTGCGGGTCACCGGCGAACAGGATCGGAGGCATGCGTCACGGCCACCCATGAAGGACTCGCGGCCAGGGATCAGGCGGGCTGGCTCGCGACAGTCAGGAAGGTGGTCAGAACCGAGCCGTCGCGCAACAGCTTGATCTCGATCTGGGTGCCGATCCGGTCCGCGCCCAGGAAGGCCCGGGCCGTGTGCGATCCGCTGGTGGACTGGCCGTTCAGCGCCAGCAGCACGTCGCCCACGCGCAACCCCGCCTCATCCGCCGGGCCGCCATGGGTGATGTTGACGACCATCCGGCCGGAGGTCTGGCCGGCGCGCGGCACCAGGGGCTCGGGCACCGTGATCGGTTGCAGGGCGACGCCCAGCCAGCCGCGGCGGGCGCCGTTGATCTGGGCCGCGGGTGATGGCTGGGCCGACGCGTATCCGGCGGATGGTGCCACGGCGGCGGAACCGTTCGGTTCGGCGAGCCGGCTGATCGTCGCGTGCGGGATCAGGGCGATCTGCCCGGTCGCGGTGGGGGCGGCCATGCCCAGCACCCGGCCGGATGCGTCGATGACGACGCCGCCCGTTTCGGGTTCGGCGCAGGCCAGGTCCAGCAGCAGGGTATTGCCGCGCGCGTGAACCATCCCCAGCCGCGCGGTCGGCGATCCGTCGGGGCTGGCGGCGACCAGCAGGACGATGGCGCCGACGGGCGCTTCTGGCCCGGGCATCACGCGGGGAGCGTTGACGGGGACTTCAAGCCGCACCAGCGCCAGGTTCGAGGCCGGGTCTCGCGGCCCTCTCCGCCCCGCCACCAGCGAGCCTGAGGCGAGGATCACGCTGTAGTTGTCCTGCACCGGCAGGGCCTGATCGACGGTCATGATCGTGTCGTTGCGCCAGTGCAGGCCGGTGATGTGGCGGTTCGGCCCGATGCGGACCGCGCCAACCAGGGACGCGGCGTTGGCCACCAGATTGGCGATGGCGGCGGAGAAATCGGCAAGTCCCTGGATCATCGTGTCGTCATACCACCTGTTAGCGGGTCACCCGTAAGGGACCCCATGTCGCACAGGCCGTAAACGTTGTGAACATATCGTCATGATAATTGCGTCAATGTGCGCGTCGCGAGAGAATATCTGGAAATCACGGCGGGACGATGCAATCTCTGGTTGTAACGCCCCGCAGCGTCCGGACCTATCCCGCCGTCTTCAAATAGTGGTTCCGGTATTGATCGCGCAACGTCGTCTTCTGCAGCTTGCCCGTTGCCGTATGGGGCAGTTCCGGCACCACGAGCACCTCATCCGGCAGCCACCATTTGGCGACCTTGTCATCGTAGATACGCAGCACCGAGGCCGGATCGACCGTGTGCCCCGGGCGAGCGACGACCAGCAACAGGGGACGCTCATCCCATTTCGGGTGCAGGGCGGCGATCACCGCGGCCTCCATCACGTCGGGGTGGGAGACGGCGATGTTCTCCAGCGTGATGGAGCTGATCCATTCCCCGCCCGACTTGATCACGTCCTTGGAACGGTCCGTGATCTCCATGAACCCTTCCGGGTCGATCGTTGCCACGTCGCCGGTGGCGAACCAGCCTTCCGCGTCCAGCGCGCTGCCTGGTTCGTCACCGAAGTAGGCGCTGGTGACCCAGGGTCCCTTCACCTTCAGGTCGCCGAACGCTTCCCCGTCCCAGGGCAGTTCCTTGCCGTCTCCGTCCACGATCTTCATGTCGAGGCCGGGCAGGATCCGCCCCTGCTTCATCGTGTGCGCGGTCAGGGCCGCACCTTCCAGCCCGACCTGGCCGACCTTGGGCGCGTTGTAGGTGCCGACGGGGCTGAGTTCGGTCATGCCCCAGCCATGTTCCACCGCCACGCCGTATTCTTCCCGGAACGCATCGACCAGCAGTGGCGGGGCGGCCGATCCGCCGGTCATGATGCGGGGCTTGTGGTCGAGCTTCTCCCCGCTCGCGCGCAGGTGTTGCAGCAGGCCGAGCCAGACGGTGGGAACGCCGCAGGTCATGGTGACGCGCTCGGTGTTCAGGAGGTTGGACAGGTTCGGCCCGTCCAGATGGCGGCCGGGCATGACCATCGACGCACCGACCAGGGCGCTGGCGTAGGGAATTCCCCAGGCGTTGACATGGAACATCGGCACGACCGGCAGGATGCGGGTGGTCGCGCGCATTCCGATCACGTCGGGCAGGGCGATCGCGTAGGCGTGCAGGGTGGTGGAGCGGTGGCTGTACAGCACGCCCTTGGGCCGCCCGGTCGTTCCGGATGTGTAGCACAGGGCGCTCGCGGTGTTCTCATCGAACGACGGCCAAGCGTAATCCTCGTCCGCTTCGTCCATCAGGGTGTCGTAGCAATGCAGCGTCATGCCGGGGGCGAGGGCGACCTCCGGCATGTTGGCCGCGTCGGTCATCATGACGACGTGACGGACATGGTCCTTGATGGCGGGGGCGACGGCGGCGATCAGGGGGGCGAAGCTGCTGTCGGCGAACAGGATCTTATCGGCGGCGTGGTTAACGATGTAGCCGATGTCGTCGGGGTGCAGGCGCGGGTTGATGGTGTGGCAGATCGCGCCCATGCCGGGGGCGGCGTAGTAGACCTCCAGATGCCGGAACCCGTTCCAGGCGAGGGTGGCGACGCGGTCGTGCCGGGTCACCCCCAGTTTCCGCATCACGTTCACGAGGCGGCGGGAGCGGCGTTCGGCCTCGGCCCAGGTATAGCGGTGGATGGTGCCTTCATGATTGCGGGAGACAATTTCCGCGGTGGCGTGATGGCGTGCCGCATGGAGAAGCATGGACGAGATCATCAGGGGATGCGGCTGCATCAGGCCGAGCATTTTGGGTTCCTCCGCGGGTGGGTCGTTGGAGGGGAGCATAGGATGGTTTTGGGGTGGGGGGCCATGGTCCTGGTGGGGGTGTTGCCCACCTCGTCATGGTGGGCGCAGGCCCACCACCCACGACTGTCCCGCCCCAGTGCCATTTGGGTCACCGCCGCGCCATCACCAGCGTAACGAGGCCAAGCAGGTAGTAGAGGTTCCCGACGATCGCGTGATCGACGCCGGTGGAGACGCACAGGCCGAGGGCCGTGTAGAATGCGCCGTGGATGATCTGGTGGGTGTCGTGTCGAGACATCGCCGAAGTCCTTTCGATCAGGGTTCGGCGACTTAATGATCATGTAGCCGGCGGCGGCTCGATACGTTCGGCAAAGGAATTCCATACGCCCGTGTGCGTTTGGGGCGGAAATTCCATGACCTCGATCCGGAATTTCCGGAAAACTATGGCGGCACCTGTTCCACTCGGCCGTCGGT
>CANJSR010000249.1 GCA_947476855.1 Acetobacteraceae bacterium | reverse complement strand
CGCCATCAGTCGGAGACGCGATCCACCCTGATCGGCCGCGTCGTCGATTCCTACACCAACATCCTGACCGTGAAGCTGTTCGCCCGAGCCCGCGACGAGGACCAGTTCGTGCGGGAGGCCGTCGACGCCCACACCACCGCCTTCCGCGCCCAGACACGGATGACAACCGGCTATACGGGCACGCTCTATCTGATGAACGCCAGCCTGATCCTGGGCACGGCGGGCACGGCGCTGAGCCTGTACGACTCGGGCCTTCTGGCTCTGGGCATGGTGGCGACCGCGATCCCGCTGTCCTGGCAGTTGACCAACATCGCCGGCTGGGTCGCCCGCAGCGTCACCTCGATCTTCGAGAATATCGGCACGGTCCAGGACGGCATGCGCTCGATCGACGTGCCCTGGCAGATGCCCGATGCCCCGGACGCGCGGGACCTGCGGGTGGCCGGCGGGGAAATCCGGTTCGAGGACCTGCATTTCGACTATGGCCGCACCCGCGCCGGCGGCGTGCTGCGCGGGATCGACCTGACGATCCGTCCGGGCGAACGGGTGGGGCTGGTCGGACCCTCGGGTGCCGGCAAGTCGACCCTGGTCAACCTGCTGCTGCATTTCTTCACCCCGGCCTCGGGCCGTATCCTGATCGACGGGCAGGACATCGCGGGCGTGACCCAGGAAAGCCTGCGCGCCCATATCGCGATGGTCACCCAGGACACCTCCCTGCTCCACCGCTCGATCCGGGAGAACATCCGCTACGGCCGCCCCGACGCCACCGATCCCATGATCGAGGACGCGGCGAGGCGGGCGGAGGGGCATGGCTTCATCATGGGCTTGCAGGACTGGCACGATCGCCACGGCTACGACGCCCATGTCGGCGAGCGCGGCGTGAAGCTGTCGGGCGGGCAGCGCCAGCGGATCGCGCTGGCCCGGGTGATCCTGAAGGACGCCCCGATCCTGGTGCTGGATGAGGCGACCTCGGCCCTGGATTCGGAGGTCGAGGCCGCGATCCAGTCCCAGCTTGGCAGCCTGATGGAGGGACGCACGGTCATCGCGATCGCCCATCGGCTGTCGACGATCGCCCGGATGGACCGGCTGGTGGTCCTGGACGAGGGGCAAGTGGTGGAAGCCGGCACCCATGCGGAACTGCTGGCCCTGGACGGGGTCTATGCTCGGCTGTGGCTCAGGCAGTCGGGCGGGTTCATCGATGGGGTGGTTGGGGTTCCCACTTAAGGAGGGTCCCGGGGGCGCAGTCCGCCCCACCATGCCCCCTCTCCCCTTGTGGGAGAGGGTTGGGGTGAGGGGGCTGGTTGGCACAAGTCCTGGGGTGTCTACCCCGGGGGCCCATCAGCACAAGTCCGGGGGGTTGCTTACCCCCCACCCCGACCCTCCCCCTCAAGGGGGGAGGGGGAAATGTTGGCTACATCCCGCCGGGGTAGTTCGGTCCGCCACCGCCTTCCGGCGTCACCCAGTTGATGTTCTGACCGAAGTCCTTGATATCGCACGTCTTGCAATGCACGCAGTTCTGCGCGTTGATCTGCAACCGCGGCTCGCCTTCCTCCACGCCCACGAATTCATAGACACCCGCGGGGCAGAACCGCGCCTCCGGGCCGCCGAAGCGCTTGAGGTTGACCTCCACCGGCACCGAGGGGTCCTTCAGCGTCAGATGGACCGGTTGGTTTTCCTCATGGTTGGTGTTCGAGATGAACACCGAGGAATTGCGGTCGAAGGTCAGCACGCCATCGGGCTTCGGATACTCGATCTTCGGCGCCATGTCGGCTTCGAGCGTGACCTCATTGTCCGCGTGCTTGTGGCGCAGCGTCCAGGGCGCCTTGCCGCGGAACAGATAGGTGTCGATCCCCGCATGCAGCAGCCCGCCCCAGAAGCCGAACTTGGCGAAGCCGGGGCGGATGTTGCGGACGCTGTGCAATTCTTCCCAAAGCCAGCTCTTTTGCAGCATCTCCGGATAGCGGGTCAGCTCGGCCGGCCCGTCATCGGACAGCGCCTCGGCCACCGCCTCGGCGGCGACCATGCCGGTCTTCATCGCGGTATGCGTGCCCTTGATCTTCGGCACGTTCACCGTCCCGGCCGCGTCCCCGATCAGCATCCCGCCCGGGAAGGTCAGCTTGGGCAGCGACTGGAACCCGCCTTCCGACAAGGCCCGCGCGCCATAGGCGATGCGCCGCCCGCCGGCAAAATGCTTGCGGATGTCGGGGTGGGTCTTGAACCTCTGCATCTCCTCGAACGGCGACAGCCAGGGGTTCTTGTAGTCGAGCCCGATGACGAAACCGTAGGAGATCATGTTCTTGCCGACATGATACAGGAACGAGCCGCCATAGGTGTCCCGCTCCAGCGGCCAGCCGATCGTATGCTCGATCAGACCCGCCTGGTGGTTCGCCTCGGGGATTTCCCACAGTTCCTTCATGCCGATGGCATAGGTCTGGGGATCGCTGTTCTCCCGCAGGTGGAACCGATCCATCAGTTGCTTGGACAGCGAACCGCGGCAGCCTTCCGCGAACATCGTGTAGCGGGCGCGCAGTTCCATGCCGCGCTGGTAGTTGTCGGTGATCGACCCGTCCTTGGCGACGCCGAGGTCACCCGTCGCGATACCGACGACGCGGCCTTCCTCGATCAGGACCTCGGCCGCGGCGAATCCGGGATAGATCTCGACGCCCAGCGCCTCCGCCTGCTGGCCGAGCCAGCGGCAGACATTGCCGAGGGAGACGATGTAGTTGCCGTGGTTGTTCATCTGCGGCGGCGTGGGCAGCCGCGTGGAGCTGGTTTCCGTCAGGAACAGGAACCGGTCTTCCCCGGCCGGGGTATCGAGCGGCGCGCCCTGTTCCTTCCAGTCCGGAAGAAGCTCGTTCAGGGAGCGGGGTTCGAGTACGGCGCCGGAGAGGATATGGGCGCCGACCTCGCTGCCTTTTTCCACCAGGCACACCGAGCTGTCGGGCAGCAACTGCTTCAGGCGGATCGCCGCGGACAGGCCCGAGGGGCCGCCACCAACGATCACCACATCAAACTCCATGGCCTCCCGCTCGGGCAGGTCAACCGACATGTCTGTCTCCTCACGCATGCTTGGTCAGTCTAGCAGGAGGCGGAATGAGCCGCCAACGTGCGACGGGGCTGGTTTGATCGGGGCTGACCCGCGCCGCGGTCGTTCTCACGGTGCATGGGGTGTTCCGGGATACAAAATCGGAGGGGAGGTCCGGTTTCTCACCGGGCATGGGGTTGTATCGGGTGAAAAAGTGACCGTGCGTTTCGGAGGGGCCGCCGCGCGGATTTTCGGGTTGGATGCAAAGCACGGAGAGGCAGGGAGGAGTCACGAAGGACGAGGAGGCATTGGGTCTAGCGGCAGGCGCCAGGTTCAGGACATCCTCCGTGACGGCCTCCCTGCTCCTCCGTGCTGAAATGCGGAGGCCGGTGCCCATGCCGGCCCCGCGCCTCATGCCCCCTGACACGCCCGATTCCTCACCGGACATGGGGTACGACCGTACAGAAAAACCGCCAGCTTCTGGCCCCGGACATCGCCGGTCCGGATCACGCGCCGGCATCGTGCCATCGAGACACCGCGCGGGGCTGGTAACCGGCGAGGCTGATTGTTCATTTTTTGTTCTTAACTGACATGCCGCCTGTGAGGCAAGAATCGCCTCGCTACACCCGGTTCGCCTCCGGCCGGAACCGCACCCCTGCCCGCGCCAGCCCGCCGCCGATGCCAATCGGTGTTCCGTCCGCGCGCCAGCACGCCGCGCCCTCCATCACCCCGTCGGGATGGAAATGGATCGCGCTCATGCCGCCCGCCACGTTGCCGACGGTCGCCACCGGATGGCCGCGGCCGCGCATCGCCTCGAACAGCGCGGCGGGGACGCCGGCCTCGATCTCTAGTTGGTGGCCCTGGGTCCAGACGCGCGGGGCCTCGACGGCTTCCTGCACGCTCATGCCATGGTCGATCAGGTTGACCAGCGCCTGGAAGACGGAGGGGAAAATCCGCAACCCTCCCGGCAGCCCCAGCGCCCAGACCGGCTTGCCGTCCCGCAGCACGATCACCGGCGACATCGATGACGTGATCCGCTTGCCGGCCTCGACCGAGCTGGCTCGCCCCGGCCGCGGATCGAACACATACATGTAGTTGTTCGGGATCATCCCCGTCCCCGGCACGACATATCGCGCGCCGAACAGGGAGTTGATGGTCTGCGTGCTGGCCACGACATTGCCCATCCCATCGGCGACGGTCAGGTGCGTGGTGTGCTGCTCGCCCTCGCCCGGCGCGACCTCGGCCGCCCAGTCCTGAGCGCGCGCCAGGTCGATGCGGGACCGGCGCGAGGCGGCATAGGCCTTGTCCATGATCTTGCCGACCGGGACCTTGACGAAAGCCGGATCGGCCGTGGCGGCGGCGCGGTCGGCGAAGGCGATCTTCAGCGCCTCGGCCAACAGATGCACATGGTCGGGGCTGCCGAAACCCATGGCCTCGATGTCGTAGCCTTCCAGGATGTTCAGCATCTGGATGATGTGCAGCGGGCCGGAGGTCGGCGGCGGCGGCCCGATGATCTCATAGCCACGATATGTGCCCCGCAGCGCCTCCCGCGTGATGGTGCGATAGCGGGTCAGGTCCTCGGTCGTGATGTAGCCACCGGCCTGGGCCATGTGATCGGTGTAGAGGCGCCCGAGGCTGCCGGTATACAGCACCGACGGTCCCTCCCGCATGACGGCGCGCAGGGTCTCGGCATAGTCCCCCGTCACCAGCCGCGTGCCGGCTGCGATGGGCGAACCGCCGGGCAGGTAGATCCGCGAAATCGCCGGGTCCATCGCCATGTCGGCGGCGGCGTCGGTCACGCATTCATGCAGATAGGGCGTCACCCGGAACCCGCGGGAGGCATGGCGGATCGCCGGCTCCATCACATCGGCGAGCGAGAAGGTCCCGAACCGGGCCAGCGCCTCGCACCAGCCCATCAGGTTACCCGGTGTGGCGACCGAGGTCGGGCCGACAGCGTTCCGCCGCCCGATCGTGTCCATCGTGCCCGGCGCGGCCTTCGGATCGGGCGTGAAGGTGGTCGGACCGGTCGCGAGCGGAGCCATGCTCTGCCCGTCGATCACGTTGTGGGAGCCGTCGGCCAGGCGGATATGCGCCATCCCGCCACCGAGGATGCCGACCATCATCGGCTCCACCACCGTCAGGGTGAAGAAGGCGGCGATGGCGGCGTCGATCGCGTTGCCGCCGGCGGCCAGCATCTCGGCCCCCGCGGCCGAGGCGAGCGGGTGGTTCGTGACCACCATGCCGCGCGTGCCGGTCGCGGGGTTCTTCTCGGTCTGGAAGACAGTGCCGGCGCGGGCGCGCCAATCGGTTTCGGTCATGGCGCTGCGTCTCGCTGGCGAGGGGGTTGGGTCAGACCGCCTCGGCCGAGAAACGGCGCGGTCCGGCGCAGCAGGCGCAGCCGCCCGGATGGGACATGGCGGCCTGCATGCCGGCGCCCGCGTCCTCCCGCGCCATGCCGCCGATCGCGGGCACGGTCAGCAGGCGGGGCGCTTTTTCACCGCAGTCGGGGCAGGGTTGCGGACGGTCGAACTCGGCCATCGGGTGGCTTTCCGAGAACGGGCCGCAGTTTTCGCATTCATAATCATAGGTGGGCATCGGGGCCTCGTGAAACGGACTGTCGAGCGGAGTTTGCCACCCAACCCGAACCGCGGTCCAGCGGTCGCTACACCAGGTCAGGGCGATTCAATGAACCACC
Source organism: Acetobacteraceae bacterium (assembly GCA_947476855.1). Next base: position 1,538 of record CANJSR010000249.1, on the reverse strand, counting down.
TGGACGCGGCGAGCGCATCAGATGGCTGGCAGCGTCATCACCGGCGATGCCGCGTTCTGCCAACGCGCGGTCTGTCGGACGATCCGCGACCAGGGTGGCGACTACGTGTTCACAGTCAAAGCGAACCAGCCACGACTGATGGCTGACATCGCCGTCGCCTTTGGCGACGCTTTTCCCCCCGGCGCTGATCGCGGCCCTGGGTGAGGCACGGACCGCGCCAGCATGCGACACGCCGCCCCCTGACCGCGTGACAGCCCACACGATCGAGAAGGGTCACGGACGGATCGAAACCCGCGCATTGACCGCCAGCAGCGAGATAGCCGGCTATCTGGATTGGCCGGGCCTCGCACAGGTCGCCCGCATCCGCCGTACCCGCGAGGTTGGTGGCAAAACCAGCCACGAGCGTGTCTACATCATCACCAGCCTGACCCGGAAGACGGCCCCTCCCGCAGCTCTTCTGGCCCTTAATCGTCAGCACTGGAGTATTGAAAACGCTCTGCACTGGCGCCGCGACACCGGCTTTGCCGAGGACACCAGCACTATCCGCGGCGGAAACGCCCCACAGGCGCTCGCGGGGCTACGCAACACCGTGCTCCGCCTGCTGCAGCCATTCCCGGTCCCAACACGCGCCACACGACAGGTCTTCGCCGAAAACAGATCACGCGCTATCGACCTCGTGCGCCAGGGCTTTCTTTGAATGGCCCTGAGCAGTTACCAACTGCGGGTTGACACGAAGAATTTAAGTGCGATACACGCCAATCTTGGAGCGACTGTAAGCGGATATACCACGTACAATGAACTGCGATCCAATCAAATTGACTGAGCGGCGCTCCTCCCCGCGGCAAATCGAACCCGCGGTTGAGACTGTCGTTGCTTCTTTTTGGCAGGAGGTCGATCAGCTCGCCGGCCAGCAAGGTTCTGACATAAGCATTCCGCTGTTGGTAGGCCTTTTGTTTCCGGTGCGCCAAGATACTGCAATGGACCGCACTGAGTTTGAAACGCGACTCCGCCGCGGGATGGCGATCAGGGTGCTGATGCAGCGCATCAGTTTAGACGTGCTGAAGCGGCTGTATCATCCGGAAAGCGCCGAACGGGTAAGGGTCGCTCTACCAACGGGTAAGCCGGTGGTGTTCCTGGGCAATCATATCACCAGCGTAGTTGCATTGCGGTTTTTCAAGGGGTTTTTATTCCAGAATTCTCAGCATTTAAACAAACGTGGTGTCGAGAATCGGGGTGCTACAACATCACTGGTTCGTCTGATTCGTTCCGTACAGTCGGGGCAGCACGTGATCATTTCCCCTGACGGCGCTCTTGGCGACTCCCTGGCGCAGATCAAAGTTTTGGGGTTTTCAACAGAAATCGGAAAGGGTGCTGCGGTCCTGGCCCACACTGCCAAGTGTCCGGTTGTTGCCATGCACGCCGTCGTTGAAGATAACCAGTTCGTTCCGGAGGTGGTTGTCGGGCCCACCCCTTTTGAAGGCGAAGGCTTGGAGCCTTTTGTCGCACGGGTGGTATCCTTTTATGAAGAACGTTTAAAT
>CANJSR010000248.1 GCA_947476855.1 Acetobacteraceae bacterium | reverse complement strand
GGCGATCAGGCGGAGGTCCGGGCGGAGCACCCGTTGCAGGTCGAGGCAGAGGGCCAGGGCCAGGTCCGATTCCAGGGACCGCTCATGCACCTCGTCCAGGATGACCGCGGCGACGTTGTCGAGGCCGGGATCGGATTGGAGGCGCCGGACCAGCAGGCCCTCGGTCACGACCTCGATCCGGGTCTCGGCCGAGGTGGCGGAGTCGATCCGGGTCCGGAAGCCGACGGTGCGGCCGGTCTGTTCCCCGATCAGGGACGCCATCCGGTTGGCGGCGGCCCTGGTCGCGAGACGGCGGGGTTCCAGCATCAGGATGCGCTGGTCCCCCCGCCAGGGGGCGTCGAGCAAGGCGAGGGGGACCAGCGTGGTTTTCCCGGCGCCAGGTGGGGCGACCAGCACGGCGTTCCGCCCCGCCGCGAGGGTCTCGATCAGGGCGGGCAGGGCCTCGGTGACCGGCAGGTCTGGCAGGGTGATCAGGGGGATGGACCTTGGGTTGCGAGGGTAGGCAAAGGGCGTGGGCGGAGCGGGGGCGCCGAAGGGGCGGAAGGCACGGACCACCCCAGGGCGACCCCACCTGGTCCCTTTTCGTCCTGGCCGGGCCAGCGGGCTGTCGGTGGACATCCTTCGGGACACCGACCGCCCATGTCCCCGGCGTTGGACGGGTCGAGCCCGTCCATGACGGACGATAGGGATGGGCTGCGAACCGCCCGATGGACTCCGGCTGTGTCAGCCGCCGGCCACGCCCTGGGCCTCGACATACAGGGCGTAGATGGACTGGCTGCCGGCCATGAACAGGCGGTTCCGCTTCTTCCCGCCGAAGCAGAGGTTGGCGCAGCGCTCGGGCAGCAGGATCTGGCCGATCAGGGTGCCGTCGGGGGCAAAGACGGCGACCCCGTCCTGGCCCGGGCCGCCGGACATGCCGCCCCAGACATTGCCCTCGGTATCGACGCGGATGCCGTCCGCCCAGCCGGGGCCGTCGAAGAAGACCCGGCCGTTGGCGGTCTTCGTCCCATTGTCCACCACGTCGTAGACATAGGTGGAGCGGACCCCGGTGCCGGGCGTGTCGACGACATACAGGCGGGACTCGTCGGGGGAGAACGCCAGTCCGTTCGGCCGAGCCTGGGTGTCCACCACGATGGAGAGGGCGCCGGTGGCGGGGTCAAGCCGGTAGACCCGGAACGGATGATGCTGGGTGTCCTTGTGGCCGAGGTAGTTGCCGCGGGTCCCGGCCCCGTTGTCGGTGAACCAGACGGTGCCGTCGGACTTGACGACGACGTCGTTGGGGGCGGTGAACTTCTGGCCCTCCCAACTGTCGGCCAGGACGGTGATCGTGCCGTCATACTCCGTGCGGGTGACCCGCTGGGTGTCGTGCTCGCAACTGATCAGGCGGCCCTGACGGTCCCGGGTATTGCCGTTGGTATAGTGGGAGGGTTCGCGGAACACGCTGATCCCGCCCGTGGTTTCGTCCCAGCGGTAGATCCGGTCGTCGGGGATGTCGCTGAACAGGAGGTAGCGGCCGTCGCCGAACCAGACCGGCCCCTCGGTGAAGCGGAATCCGGTCGCGATCCGCTCGATATGGGCATTGCCCAGGGCGATGTGGGCGAAGCGGCGGTCGTGGATGATGATGTCCGGGTCGGGGCAGCGGATCGGCGGGGCGCCGGCGTCCCAGCGGCCGAGGGTGGTGGGTGATGGGCTTGTCATTCTGGCGTTTCTCCGTCCCTGGGCGTCGGCCTCCCGGGTGCTCGATCCCCTGGGCGGTCGGTGGTGAGGGGACAAAGCATAGAGGGCGGCGGCGTCCTGTCCAACGGACCGGCCGGTCGATGGAGGAAGGAACCAGACCATGAGCACGATCATCGAAATCCCGACGCTGCGGACGCCCAACCTGACCCTCCGCGCGTTCCGGCCCGCGGACCTTGATGCCTTCGCGGCCATGAACGCCGACCCGGTGTTCCGGAGGTATCTGGGCGGCGGAGCGCTGCTGTCCCGGGAGCAGACCTGGGCGCTGATGGAGACGGCGCTGGGCCAGTGGGGCTTGCGCGGCTACGGCCTGTTCGCGGTGGAAGCCGAGGGCGTGTTTGTCGGCCGCGTCGGCATCCTGCACCCTTTGGACTGGCCGGCGCCGGAACTCGCCTGGGGCATCGCACCGGCGGCCTGGGGACGCGGTCTGGCGACGGAAGCCGCGCGGGCGGCGCGCGATTGGGCCTTCGAACAGGCCGGCCTGCGTCGTCTGGTCAGCTTCATCGCCCCCGCAAACCGCCCATCCGCCCGCGTCGCGGAACGGCTCGGCGCGGTGCCGGAAGGACAAGTCGCGGTGCGGGACTTCGTGGCCGATCTGTGGATCCATCCGGCGCCTGGCGGCGGGATGGTGGCGTAGAACACGATCGGTACACGTCTCAGGCGGTGGAGCATGCGATCAAATGGCGCTCAGCCCGGCGTGAAGGCGTTGTCCCCCGGCATCGGCAGAAGGGCCGATCCCTCCAGCCTGGGGATGCATTTCGCCTTGTACAGACCTTCTTCCTCGACCGCGCGGGCCAGCAGGTCGGCGCGATAGACCTGGCGGGCCACCTGCTCGATATCGACCTCGGGCGGGATCCAGTCCCAGCGCCGCATCTGCCCGAGGAACCACTGGGCATGGGCACGGGCGGGATACCAGACCTCTCCGGCATGGAAGCGGATGCGTTCGCCGACCGATCCATCCGGCAGGACCAGGCGGGTGGGCTCCAGCGGGAGATCAAGCCAGGCCGGGGCGGCAAGGTCCCTGGCGATGGCGGGAGCCTCGGCCGGGTCGTCGCACAGGCGCAGGGATCGCAGCAGGGCCTTGATCAGCCGGTGCAGGGCGTCCGGTTCCGCGTTGGCCCACGTCGTATTGACGGCCAGGCACTTCTCGGGATGGGACGGCCAGACGGAGGACGTGCTGGTCACGATCCGACCGGCCCCCTGCTGCTCCGCGACCTCCCCCCAGGGCGGGCCGGCGCAAAATCCGCTGATGCGGCCCTCGGCCAGCGCCTGTACGACGTCGGTGGGTGGCATCACCACGGTCTCGACATCGCGGTCGGGGTCGGCCCCGGCGAGCGCGAGCCAGTATCGCAGCAGCAGGTTGTGGGTGGAGTAGCGATGCACGACCGCGAGCCGGGGTGGCGTGGGCTGGGCGCGGAGCCAGCCCAGCAGATGCGGGGCGCTGGTGCCACGGACAAGGCCGGTATCCATGCCGAACACGATGCGGTTGCCGCCCTGGGTCAGGCCCATCGGCACGATGACCGGTGCCGGCGCGCCGCGCAGCCCCATGGCCGAGGCGAGCACGAGCGGGGGCAGCATGACGGCCGCGTCCATCAGCCCGTAGGCCAGCTTGTCCGCGATATTCGCCCAGGACGGTTCGACCGAGACCTGTGCCTCGATATCCAGGTCGGCGAAGATGCCGCGGGTTGCCGCTACGACGACAGGGGCGCTGTCGGCCAGCCGCAGGATTCCAATGCGAATGGGCGTGGTCACGCTGGCTGTCCTTCATGCGCGCGCACGATTTCCTCCGCGATATCAACAATGCGCCGGCTGCGGGTCATGGCCTGTCGGCGCAGCCAGCGATACGCCTCGGGTTCGTTGATGCGCCTTACCTTGATCAGGATCGCCTTGGCCCGGTCGATCGTGACCCGTTCCCGCAGTTTGTCCTCGGCCGCCCGCAGGAGGACCCGGGACTGTTCATGCTGCTGGAACAAGGCGATGGCGGCGCGGAGGATCGGTTTCACGTCCGGCGGCGGCAGGCCCATGACATTGTATGAGGACACACCGGCCCCGATCGCTTCCTCCATGAAGGCGGGGTCGTCCTGGTCGACGAACAGGACGATGGGGCGGGGGGCCTGGGCGGTGACCTGGCGGATGCCTTCCAGCGCGTCGCGGTCGGGCCTGGCCATGTCGACCAGCACGATATCAGGGGCCAGGGTGGCGACGGCATCGGCCAGCGACATGGCGGGGTCGAGGTGGAGGACCGTCAGACCCGGATCGGCGGCCAGAACCTGTGCCACCGCCCCTGCCCGTTCGGCATCATCATCGGCCAGCAGAACCCGCACGGCACCTGTCTCATGTTGCGTCGCAGCATGAACAAGCAAGCACCGTGCCGGGGACCCCACAGATCAGTCGGAAACGCGGGAACGCAACCGATATGTCGGGCGCGGGCGCCGTGGCGCAATGGAAGGCCGACTTCCTCGCCGATCCACGCAATATCGCGTGGCCGCCCGACCGGGGGCCGATCCAGCCCGAAGGCAGCCGAATGCATGGCATACGCCCTGTGCAGATTTCCGGCAGTGGGTTGGCCGGCGTGCCGCGAATCCGGGCAGGCCGCTCTGCCCAAGGAATCATCAGCGGCGGATGTCGGCCCAATCCAGGGACAGAGTCTCGGCCGGGTCTCCGCGCTTGGCCCTATAGACCACGATGTTCTCCAGCACCCGCTGCACGTAGTTCCGGGTTTCGTTGTACGGAATTCGCTCGATCCAGTCGATCATCGCGGGGTCGCCCGTCCGCGGATCGCCATTATCCGCCAGCCACCGATCCACCCGGTTCGGCCCCGCATTATAGGCCGCGACCGCCAGCGGCAGACTGCCGCCGAACCGGGTCAGCATGTCCGCCAGATAGGTGGTCCCCAGCCGCATATTGTGCCCGGTATCCAGGGTCAGGGCCGGCAGGGATGTCGGGATGCCCAGCTTCTTGGCCACGTCACGGGCGGTGAAGGGCATCAACTGCATCAGCCCCCGCGCGCCGGATGTGCTGACGGCGCCGAGATCGAAGCTGCTCTCCTGCCGCATGATGCCCAGCGCGACCGCGGCATCGAAATCCGCGGGAGGCTCGAACGGCATGGGCCAGCCGGCCTGGGTCAGCATCCCGCCATCGCGGCCAACCCGGCGGGCGACGAACACGGCCGTGTCCGGCAGCCCGACCCGCAGGGCAAAGGTGGCGGTCAGCGAGCGGTCGGCGGCAACCGGCGCCAGGTCATCCATCCGCAGCAGGAAGGCCCGCGCCCGCGGTGCCTCCCCCCAGGCGATCAGCCAGGCGGCGGCGCGGACAACCTCCCGCCCGCCATAGCCCAGCACCATTTCCTGGTCCCAGGTCGGATCGCGCTGATCGAGGATGCGGGCATTCCGGGTAGGCCGGTCCTCTCCCAGCCGCAGGGCCGCCATCTGGCCGTAGAACGTCGTGGCCCAGGTCGCGGCGCGCTGATAGTGCGGCGTCCCGTCCTGGCCGGCGGCCTCGGTGGCTCGGCCCAGCCAGTAATGTGCCCGCCCCTGGGTGATCGCGGACTTGGACGTGCGGTCGAGGTTGCTGAAATGGGGCGCCGCCCGCGCCGGGTCCTTCACCATCCGCAATGCGATGAATCCGGCCAGGAATTCGGCTTCCAGCACGACGTCGACCGCGCCCTGGCCATGTGCCGCGACCAGGGCATAGGCGTCCTTGGGCGCGCCTTCCTGCATCAGGCGGCGGGTCATCAGATGGCGCTCGGACCAGAAATCCCCCAGCCGGGTGGGTGCGCCGTTCTGCGCGCTGGCACCCGCCTCCAGCCACAGCGCCACGGCCTCGGGCATCCGGTTCTGGCGGCGGAGGAAGCGGGCGCGGTCCAGCATCATCCCCGGATCGGTGCGCCAGGTCGCCGCCAGCGCGTTGAATCGGGCATTCGCCGTCGGGTCGTCCCGCTTCAGGGCCAGCCGCACCTCGGCGACGCTCCGTCGGGTGGGGTCAAGCCGGGACACCTGTCTGGCCGCGGCGTCGGTGTCGCGCCAGGCGAGGCGCTGGAACCGCTGCCATTCGTCATCGGCCGAGGAAAGGCTGGGCCAGCGGCGGAGGAACTGCGCCTCCTGCGCCGGTTCGGTGATGGCCTCGACCCAGGCGTTCCGCGCCACGACCATGGCGTTCGAGCCATGTCCGGTATCCGCCAGCGCGGCCGCGCAGCGCAGCAGGGCCGCGGCCTGGGTCGGCGGCGCCGTCGTGCATTGGGCAACCGCCGTGGTGTCGTCCGGCTCGATGGCGAGGGCCTCCTGGCGCCGCCGCTCCAGCAGCGGCTGGGCCGGCCAGTCGGGGTTCCGGGCGACAAATCCCGCGATCTCGGAAACGGACGCCCCGCCGGGGGACAGCAACCGGTAGTAGATGGCCAGCTTCCGGGCGACCGGGTCGGGGTGGTGCGCGACCTGGGCCTCGGCCTCCGCCCAGCGATCGGCGCGGATCGCGGGCATCGGGTTGCCGCCTGGATTGCCAGCCGAACCGCCGGGCGCGAGGGTGCCAGAGCTCGAAACGGGGATTCCGACCAGATCGCCCATGCGCGGGGGCGGAGCCTGTCCCCAGGACGAGGTCGGCCCGCTCAGGAGAGCCAGGCAGGTCAGGGCGATGCGAATCGGGGTCCACATATCCACTCTCATAGCAAGGGATGGCCTTGCGATGCATCTCCCGCGCGCCTAGCCTGTATGCCCCAAACGGGGCCGAAGGGGACTGATCCTCCGGCCGACCGGCCAGACAGGGAGAGGGACATGTTCAAGGGATCGCTCGTCGCGTTGATCACCCCCATGCGTGAAGACGGGTCGGTCGACGAAAAAGCCTATGCCGAGTTGGTGGACTGGCAGATCAAGGAAGGCACCCAGGGCCTGATCCCGGTCGGCACCACCGGTGAAAGCCCCACGCTGTCGCACGCCGAACACCATCGCGTGACCGAGATCGCCATCGAAGTCGCCAAGGGCCGCGTCCCAGTCATGGCTGGCTGTGGCTCGAACAGCACGGAGGAAGCGATCGCCCTGACGCGCCATGCCAAGGAAGCCGGCGCGAATGCGGCCTTGATCGTCACGCCGTACTACAACAAGCCGACGCAGGAAGGGCTGTACCTCCACTTCAAGGCGATCGCCGACGCGGTGGACCTCCCCATCTTCATCTACAACATCCCCGGCCGCAGCATCGTCGACATGAGCGTGGAGACGATGGCGCGCCTGGCCAAGCACAAGAACATCGTCGGCGTGAAGGATTGCACGCCGCTCAACCGGCCGATCCAGCAGCGCTTGGCGATTGGTGATGATTTCTGCCAGTTGTCGGGTGAAGACGGGACGGTCCTGTCCTTCATGGCCGCCGGTGGGCATGGCTGCATCAGCGTGACCGCCAATGTCGCGCCGCGCCTGACGCGCGAAATGCACGACGCCTGGGAAGCGGGTCGGATCAAGCAGGCCATCGCCATCCAGGACCGGCTGACGCCGCTGCATGACGCGCTGTTCTCGGAAACCAGCCCGGGGCCGGTGAAGTTCGCCGCCTCCCTGCTGGGCAAAT
>CANJSR010000247.1 GCA_947476855.1 Acetobacteraceae bacterium | reverse complement strand
TTTGCCCCCCTACCGAGCCCCCAAAACCACCCCCCGACACTCCCCAAACCCAATCGTCGCAAACCCCTCCCGCCGGCAATGCCCCCGGAAGATCACCTCGTCCCCATCCTCCAGATACCGCCGCGTCTCCCCCCCAGGCAGAGCAACCTCGACCCGCCCGCCCCGCGTCATTTCCAGCAGGCATCCTTCCGATCCCGGCTCGGTCCCCGACACGGTCCCGCTGCCGAACAGGTCCCCCGGTTGCAAATTGCACCCGTTCGACGTGTGGTGCGCCACCATCTGCGCCGCCGTCCAGTACAGCATCAGAGCATTGGATCGTGACAGCGTATGCGGCGGCAGCCCCGCGGCCCGCATCGCCGCGCTGCTGATCAGAACCTCAAAATCCATGTCATACGCCCCGGACTGTTGGTCCTGAGTATCAAACAAATGCGGCAACGGCGCCGGATCGCCATTCGGGCGCGGCGGCTGCGCCTTGCGGAACGGGGCCAGCGCATCGTTCATCACGATCCATGGAGAGATCGACGTCGACAGGCTCTTGGCCAGGAACGGTCCCAGCGGCGCCGACTCCCAGGTCTGGATATCGCGCGCCGACCAGTCGTTCAGCAGGCAGAAGCCCGCGACGTGACGCCCGGCCTCCCGGATCGGGATCGGGCTGCCGAGTTCGTTCCCCGGCCCGATCCACATGCCCAGTTCCAGTTCGTAGTCGAAATTGCGGCAGGGACCGAAATCCGGCTCCGCCTGGTCGGCGGGCTTCCGCTGCCCCTTCGGCCGCACCACGCCCTCTCCCGACACCCGCACCGACGACGCTCGGCTGTGATAGGCGACCGGCACGTACTTATAATTAGGCATGAGCGGATTTTCAGGACGGTTGATCCGACCGCCGGCAGTGGCATGATGGATGCCCGCGAAAAAATCCGTGAAATCCCCGATACGCGCCGGCAGGTGTAGGGCGCAGGCCGCCGCGTCATGCAGCAACCGCCCCTCCAGCGCCCGCGTCGTGGCTGGCGCATCGGACGCCAGCACTGCCGACACGGCCCGGCGCAACGCGCGATGCGCCGCCGGCCCTGCTTCCAGGAACGCATTCAACGTGCGACCCGAAGCGAGTTCTGCCGCGTCACGCGCGGGGCCCGTCAGCAATCCCGCCTCCAGCGCGGCACCGATATCCAGGATCCGATCGCCGATCGCGATTCCGCCCCGCGCTGTGCCGCCTGGCGGAGAGAACACGCCGACCGGAAGGTTCTGGATCGGAAACGCCGCGTGGCCGTTCGCCGAGGCGACCCAGCTTGTCCGCGCCGGATCATGGGTTTCGTCGATCATGCGTGTCCTCCCGTGAAGTTCTTGTTCAGCCCATCCCAGACGGCATCATAGTCGGTCTGAAGCTGGGGCACCGACAGCGCATGACGCGTCGGATGCAGCACCATTCGCGTTTCAAACATGAATGCGAGTGTATTATCCATCTTCCGAGGCACCAACGTCTCGTGCATCGCGCGCTCGGCGCTGGCGGCGTCCGGGCCATGCGCGCTCATGATGCCATGCAACGATAGTCCGCCGGGAAGAAATCCTCCCTCCTTGGCATCGTACGACCCATGCACCAGACCCATACATTCATTCATGACGTTTCTGTGGAACCACGGTGGGCGAAAAGTATTTTCCGCAACCATCCAACGCGGCGGGAAGATCACGAAATCCAGGTTGGCCACGCCGGGTTGTTCAGTGGGCGCGGTCAGAACGGTGAAGATCGACGGATCAGGATGATCGAAGCTGACCGTGTTGATCACGTTGAACCGAGCCAGGTCATACTTGTAGGGCGTCAGGTTGCCGTGCCACGCGACGACATCCAGGGGGGAGTGACCCAGCGTCGTCTCCCACAGGCGACCCATGTATTTCTGCACTACCTTGGTGGGTTCGTCCCGCTCCTCGAACCAGGCAACCGGGGCCAGGAAGTCCCGCGGGTTCGCCAGGCCGTTCGCGCCGATCGGACCCAGGTCGGGCAGGCGCAGCGCGGCACCGTGATTCTCACACACATAACCGCGCGCCGTTCCGTCAGGCAGGGTCACGCGAAATCGGATACCGCGCGGGATCACCACGATCTCTCCGGGTGCAACCACCAGCAGGCCGAGTTCCGTCGCCAGGGACAATCGTCCTTGTTGCGGTACAATCAACCATTCACCGTCCGCACTCCAGAACACCCGTTGCATGTCACGATTCGCGGCGAACACATGCACCGTCACACCCGTCATGGCGGTATCGGCGGTGGTCAGCAGGGTCGTCATACCATCGACGAAATCAGTGGGTTCTTCGGGGATCGGTAACGGGTCCCAACGGAGGCGATTCGGTGTCGGTTCGGCGATTTCACCGCACATGAGACGACTGTCGATGCGGCGGTACGGCGGGTGAATCGCGGAAGGGCGAATCCGATACATCCAGACGCGCCGGGCATTCGCGCGGGGAACGGTGAATGGGGTGCCGGAAAGTTGTTCAGTGTACAATCTGAAGGGAAGTTGTTGCGGAGAATTTTGTCCGATCGGAAGTGCCCCAGCGATCGCCTCGGACGAGAATTCATTCCCCATTCCGGTGTTATAATAGATTATTTTGTCTGATTTCATGACATTCATTCCCTTCCGGAGACCCAATTTTACCACACTTGGGGATTTCAGGAGAAAACATACCTTCCGGTGGTGCCCCGGCGCGCCTCTACACCCGAAGCCACCCGTTCCCATGCAGCAATATCGGCGTTAATCTGACCCGACGAGAGAGGGCTAAGTTTTATGACGCCGAAAGCGAACAAGGGCGACGCGGAAACAACACAGGATTCCGTACCGCAACTGACCGAGTTTTTGCCTCATCAGATCATGATCACAGCGCGCCGCATCTCCCGCGTGCTCGCGGATCGGTATGCGGAGGCATTCGAACTCTCGGTCTCCGAACTGTCCGTACTGAGCGCGGTCGGACGCAACGGTCCGTTGTCCCCGACAGCGATCGCCGAGGAAACCTCGATGGACAAGGTCCGCGTAAGCCGAGCGTCCGCCTCGCTTGTTGCACAGGGGATGCTGCGGCAAAGCCGCGATCCGAACGATGGCCGCGGCCGTCTGCTGCGTCTGACAAAGCGTGGCACGGGTGTCCATAACGGGATCGTGCCCGTCGTCCAGGACATCGAGACGACGCTGACCGATGGCCTCGGGAAAGGCGAACTTGCCACCCTGACCAAGGTACTGGGCAAGCTGAATACCCGACTTGACACGATTGAATGACCAATCGTGAATCAATCGTTAAGAGACTGAACCGTCAGGATTAAAATGACGCAACGTATCTAAAATTAAACACCACCTCGCAGCGCCCGCCAATGCGTCTCCACCAGGTCACGCGCGATCCGCGCCGTGCCCAGGGACGCAACGGCGGCGGCGCCGGCGGCGATGCCCCATGCCAGGGCATCCCGATCCGGCTCCCCCCGCGATAGCGACAGAACCATCGCCGCGAGGAATGCGTCGCCCGCGCCCACCGCGCTCAACACCGGTCCCGCCACCGCCGGCATGTGGACCGCCCCGTCCCCGGTCACGAGAAACGCTCCTTCTGGCCCCAGCGTCACCGCGATGCGGGACGCGGCGCCGGCACGGACCAGGGCCATCGCCTCCCGCTCCTGCTCCGCCCTCGTCTCCAGCTTCCGCCCCACAGCCTCCTCCAGCTCCCCCAGGCTCGGCTTCATCAGCGTGATGCCATGGCCGAGGGCGGCCTTCAGCGGCGGGCCTGACGTATCCAGGACGAAGCGCATCCCCCGGCGCGCGGCCAGGTCGCCGATCCGGGCGTAGATATCGGGCGGCACGCCCCGCGGCAGGCTGCCGCTTGCGACGAGCCAGTCGCCCTCAATGGTTTCCAGCGTGGCGAGGACCGCCTGCCACTCGGCCTCCGACACCTCGGGGCCTTCCGGGACGAAGCGGTACTCGTGACCGGTGGAATCCTCGTGGATGTTCAGGCTAATGCGGGTCAGGCCGGCCATTGGCAAAGGCTGGAAGGGCACCCGGGCTTCTCGCAGCATGTCCTGGATCAGCCCGCCGGTGACGCCACCCACCAGGATCAGGGCCAGCGTCTCCCCGCCCAGGGCATGGATCACGCGGGAGACGTTGATGCCGCCGCCGCCGGGGTCCAACCGCTCATTCTTCGTGCGGATCTTCCGGGTCGGCAGCACGGCGGGGGCGATGGAGGCGAGATCGACCGCGGGGTTCAGCGTCAGCGTCACGATGCGGTTCGTCATGAACCTTGACCTGTCAGGTTGGCCACGCCGCCGGATGCGTCCCAAGGGGCTCGCACGGCCGGTCCCAGCGCGGCGGGGTTTCCGCCATCCGGGCCGAATGCCGGACCGCGCGCAGCCGTCCGAAGCCGGAGTCCGACTCCTCCATCAGGTCATCCGTGTCCCCCATGGGCGGCGCCGCCAACCCGTTCGGCACCCGGCCGATGTCGCGCAGCCAGCGCCCGGTGCGAACCAGGGAGACCTGGACATGCCAGCTTCCGCCCTCGGTCATGCGCCGGTGCAGCGCTGCCAGCGCCCCGAAGGCGAGCAGGTAACCCGAGCCATGATCCAGCGCCTGCGCCGGCAGGGGCTTGGGAGCGGTCTGGCCGGCGGCCTCGGCTTCCGCGTGGTTGAAGCCGCTGGACGTCTGCACCAGGCTGTCGAAGCCGCGCTTATCGGCCCAGGGACCGACATGGCCGTAGGCGGAGAGCGAGACGTAGACGATCCCCGGCCGGATGCGCGCGGCGTCCTGCGGGGAGAACCCCAGGTCGGCAATGGCGCCGGGCCGGTAGCCCTGCACGAAGATGTCGGCGTCGCGCAGCAGGGATTCCAGCGTCTCCCGCCCGCCCGGATCGCGCAGGTCGAGGTCGGCGGTCAGCTTGCCGCGCCCCGTGTCGGTGACCAGGCGCGGCAGATTCGGAACCTTGGGGCTGGCGATGGCCAGCACATCGGCCCCGTGCGCGGCCAGCGTCCGCCCGCAGACCGGGCCCGCGATCACGCGCGTCAGGTCGAGTACGCGCACGCCGGACAAGGGCCTCGGGCCGGGCGGCAGGCCGCGGGCAGGCGCGTCGCCGATCCGGGTGATCCGCACGACCGGCACCGTCGGCACGGCCTGGCCATGCGGGTGGGCGTCCCACTCGGCGAAGCTCCGCATGGTGGAGGCAACCAGGCCGGCTTTCGCGGCCGCGTCTTCCAGGTCGAAGGCGGTCCATTGCCGCAACGCGTCGCCCACGGCCTGCTTGCTGTAGTCGCAGGCGAGCAGTTTCAGCATGCCGTCGCGGTGGTGGGGGAAGTTGGTGTGCAGCCGCACCCAGCGCCCGTCGCCGCACTGGTAGGCGCCGGCGATCGCGTCCCACGGGTCCTCGGGCATGGTGCCGACGATGGAGACGCGGTGTTCGGACAGGAACTCGATCGCCGCGTGGCGCATGTCGACGGAAACGAGCTGCCGCCGCCCGCCCCGTTGCCGCCAGACGGTCGCGGCGGCGAGGGCCGAGGCCGCGATGGTCACCTGGGCGGCTGTGCCGACGGCGAAGGAGGAAGGAAGGACCGGGTCGCGCCCGGTGAGGAACACGTCATCCAGCGCATCGGCCGGGAGGCGGGCTTCGGTCCAGAGACCGGCGAGAAGCGGTCGGGGGTTCATGGCCCTCTGGGTATCAGGATTTACGGGGGGGCGGAAGCGGAGGCTGGGGACCAGGGCAATCGTACCGGATGCCGGCGGACCGAAGCGTTCTTCTCCGTCCTGGCCGGGCTCGACCCGTCCGTCGCCAGGAACTCGGTTGATGGAATTTTTGTTTGATTGCAGACAACTGCGTGCTTGGCGATGGGCGGGTCAAGCCCGCCCATGACGGAGGGCGTCGGGCGCGAACGCCCTCGGTAGCACGCAAGGAGACCCCGCGGCGGCGCGGGGATGACGAGCGGGGGCGGCGCCGGGCTGCCTGCCCAACAGTGAACCCGGAAGGACGCAGCCCTCCCGAAGCCCCGCCTACCTCACATACACAAGCACCCGAGGCGCCGGGATCGACGGATCGATCCGCAGGCCCAGATGCACGCGGGAGGCCGGCACGCGGTCCTGCATGATCGCCCGCATCACGCTCAGCGCCCGCTGCTGCCCGGCTTCGGCGCCATCGACCGAGGCAACCACCGCGATCACGTCATACTGCACCGACCGTCCCCGCGACTCCGCCGCCCGCACCGCATAGCGGAGCGGATCGCGATACAGCGGATCGGGCGTCACATACTCGATCACCACCAGCGGATCGCGCGGATCGACCCGCGGCCCTGGTGGCGGTGGCCCCGCGGGCGCCGGCGGTTCCGCCTCGGGCGAGGGCTGGAACGTCGTCTGATCCCACAGGGTACACCCGGACAACAATACCAATGCCGCGAGGGCGGATCGCCTCACTGGCGATACTCCGGCTGGTCCTTGTCGAGTTGCCGCTTCACGCTTTCCAGATGCAGCCAGGCGGATTCGCGCCCGCCCTCGGTCTTCATCTGTTCGGCGGTGCGCAGCACGATGTCCTCGGCGATCGGCACCAGCTTCCGGCCGGAGGCCTGGGCGAGGCGCTGCACCTCGCAGGCGCGTTCCAGATAATACAGGTCGTCCCAGGCCTTCGCGATGGTCGGGCCGACGACCATGACGCCGTGATGCTTCATGAAGATGATGTCGGCGTCACCGATGGCCCCGGCGATGCGGTCGCCCTCGGTCTCGTCCAATGCGAGGCCACCGTACTCCTCATCGACGACCGTGCGGCCGTAGAACTTCAGCGCGGACTGGCCAGCCCAGAGCAGCGGCGGGCCCTCCACCATCGTCATCGCGGTGGCGTTGGGCATGTGGGTGTGGAAGGCGGCGCGGGCGCGGGGCACGTTCTTGTGGACCCGCGCATGGATGTAGAAGGCCGTATCCTCGGGGTGCCCGTCGCCGGCGATCACGTTGCGATTGAAATCGCAGATCAGCAGGCGCGATGCCGTGATCTCCGCGAAGGCCCAGCCATCGGGGTTGACCAGGAACAGCTCATCGCTGCCTGGCACCATGAAGGACAGGTGGTTGCAGATGCCCTCATGCAGCCCAAGCCGAGCGGCCTGGCGGAAGCAAGCGGCGAGGTCGACCCGGGCCTGCCAGACGGATTGCTGGTCAAGACCGGAATGACGGAGGATGGATGGCGCGTTCATGGAATACAGGCTTGCAGGAAGCTCGGCCTCGGGCAAGATGCCAGCATGAGCCAGAACCCTTCTCCCCAGACAAATCAACGTATCGACGGCAAGCGGTTGTGGGACAGCCTGA
>CANJSR010000246.1 GCA_947476855.1 Acetobacteraceae bacterium | reverse complement strand
GATCTCGTCGTTCAGACGCTGCTTGATCTCCTTCGGGGTGCCGGCCGGGCACCACAGGCTGATCCAGATCGGCGCGTCGGAGTTCGGATAGCCGAGTTCCGTCAGGGTCGGGATATCGGGGAATTCGACGCTGCGCTCGAAGTGGTTGATGTTCAGCAGGTTCAGCTTGCCGGCCTTCACGTGCGGGGTCGTCACCGGTTCGTTCATCAACTGCACGTGGTTGGCGAGCAGGTCCTGCAGGCTGTCGGCGCCGCCGCGATAGGGGACATGCAGGATGTCGACGCCGGTGCGGTATTTCAGCATCTCCAGCCGCAGATGCGGGCCGGTGCCGGGGCCGGAGGAGCCGAAGGCCAGCTTGCCCGGGTTCTTCTTGCAGTAGTCCAGCAGCTCCTGGAACGTCTTGATGCCGTTCGCCGGATGGATCGCGAAGCCGGTGACCGCGTCGCCGAGGCGGGCGATCGGCTCCAGCGACTTCGGGTCATAGGGCACGGTGCGGAGCAGCGGCAGGTTGATGGTCGTCGTGCTGGAGGAGATGAGGAACGTGTAGCCGTCGTTCGCGGACCGGGCCGCGGCTTCGGTACCGATCAGGCCGCTGGCGCCGCCGCGATTCTCGACAACGAACTGCTGGCCGAAGATATGACTGAGCTTGTCGCACCAGGGGCGCGCCACGACATCGGTACCGCCGCCTGCGGCGAACGGCACGAGGACCTTGACGGGCTTATTCGGCCAGCGAGGCTGCGCGATGGCCGGGGCCGCCAAGGGCAGGGAGGCACCGGTCAGTGCAATGCCCGCGCCCGCCTTCAGAAAACTCCTACGACGCATTGTGTTCCTCCGTTTGTCGTTAAGTTTGGCTCTATCAAGCATCGTGACATTGGTCGAGGGGCCGAGCGCCTCCAACGCTTGCGGAGGGGGCCGCGCGCCCTACGATGTGGGGATCATGAACAGTCCTCTCCCATCCGTTGATGCCTTGCTGCGCGCGCCCGAGGCCGTTGTCCTGCTGGGACGCTTCGGCCGTGATGCGACGACCGCGGCGTTGCGCGCGGAACTCTCCGCCCGCCGTTCGGCGCGTGCCTTCGGTGCCCCGGCTTCGGCGGTGATCGATGCCGCCGCCGATGCGCTGAACCGCCGCTTCGCCACGTCCCAGCGGCTGGTGTTCAACCTGACGGGCACGGTGCTGCACACCAATCTCGGCCGGTCCCCGATTCCGGAGGCAGCGGCGCGCGCGGCGGCCGAGGCAATGGCCGGCGCGACGACGCTGGAATTCGACACCGAGACCGGACGGCGGGGAGAGCGGGACAGCCACATCGTCCCGTTGCTCCGCCAGATCACCGGGGCCGAGGCCGCGACCGTCGTCAACAACAACGCCGCCGCCGTCATGCTGGTGCTGAACACCCTGGCCCTGGGCAAGGAAGTGCCCGTGTCACGCGGGGAACTGATCGAGATTGGCGGGGCGTTTCGGGTCCCAGACATCATGGCGCGCTCGGGCGCGATCCTGCGGGAGGTCGGCACGACCAATCGCACCCATCCGCGCGACTATGCCGGGGCGATCGGTCCGGCGACGGCTGCACTCATGCGTGTGCATCAGGCCAACTATGCGATTTCCGGATTTACGGCGATGGTTTCGACCGCTGAAATGGCCGCGATCGCCCATGGTAAAAATTTGCCGATGATCGAGGACCTGGGGAGCGGCAGCCTGGTCGATCTTTCCCGCTGGGGATTGCCGCATGAACCGATGCCCCAGGAGTCTCTGGCGGATGGCGCGGACCTGGTCACGTTCTCGGGCGACAAGCTGCTGGGAGGGCCGCAGGCGGGGCTGATCGTGGGGCGGGCGGACCTGATCAAGCGGCTCAATGCGAACCCGCTGAAGCGCGCGTTGCGGCTGGACAAGGGGCGGCTGGCGGCGCTGGAGGTCGTGCTGCGCCTCCATCTGGACCCGGATCGGCTGGCGGAAAGGCTGCCCGCGCTGCGCCTGCTGACGCGCCCCGAGGCCGAAATTCGCGCCACCGCCGATCGCCTGGCCGCGGCCATCCGCGCGGTCTGGCCGGATCGGCCCGTGGCGGTGGAATCCTGTCACAGCCAGATTGGATCAGGCGCTTTGCCGATTGACCTGCTGCCGTCGGCGGCGGTGACCATCGGTGGCAGCGACCTGGAAGGCCTTGCGTCCGGGTTGCGGCGGCTGCCGCGCCCCGCGATCGGCCGCATCGCGCGGGACCGTCTCTGGCTGGACTGCCGCTGCCTGGAGGCGGAGGACGAGGCGTTGTTCATGGGGATGCTTTCGCGCGCCGGCTGATACCGCCATACTGTGATTGGAAGAGAAGCGGTCCCGGTGGGCCGGCCGGACTTCAAACCCGGTTGGGGCTGCCAGCAGTCCCGGGCAGGTTCGACTCCTGTTCTCTTCCGCCAGGGGTTAGGTGGCGCCTGCGTTTGGGGGATGATTTGCAAGCAGTCCCCGCAACATACGCGCGTCTGCCATTCCACGGGCGAGAGTGTGTTGCGGAATTGCCACAAGTGGCGTGGAACCCACATTTCCCTCTCGTCATGGGGTAGGTGTTTGGTTTAGAAGGTTGGCTTGACGGAAGCGCGGCTGCCTGTGGCCAGCGCCTCAGCTGACGACGAAATAGGAGAAGATAAATGAAGCTCCGCAGTGCTTTGGTAGCGGCCACGATGTTGGCTCTGCCGGTCGCGGCCAACGCCCAGGCGGTCAAAGGCATCTATGTGGGTGCTGGCGCCGGCGTGAACATCATGCAGCAGGAGTCGGTTGACGGCATTCCTGGCCTCGCCACGACGTCCGGCAAGTTCGGCACGACCGTTGGCCCGGCCATGGTCCTGTCGCTTGGCTATGGCTTCGGCAATGGCCTGCGCGCTGAAATCGAGGCGAGCTACCGCTACAACACGCTGAACAACCTCAGCGGTTTTGGCGTGGCCTCCACCGGTGGCGCCAAGGAACAGAAGTTCGGCGGCATGGTCAACGTGCTGTATGACTTCGTTGGCCTGTCCACGATGGTTCAGCCCTACATCGGCGCTGGTGTCGGCTACCAAGCCGTCAACATGCAGAACGGCTACGGCGTGAACACGCTCGGCCGCGTCAATGTCGGCAACTCCACGCAGGGCGCGTTCGCCTACCAGGCGATCCTGGGCGCGGCGTTCCCGATCGCTTCGGTTCCGGGCCTCGCCCTGACGGCGGAATACCGCTTCATGGGTCTGGCTGGTGACCGTGGTTACTCGGCCCGCACCGTGACCTCCACGGGCACCGTGTTCAACGGCAACGTGAGCTTCAACGAGAACTTCAACCACTCCGCTCTCGTTGGCGTTCGCTACAACTTCGGCCAGGCTCCCGCCGCCGCTCCGGCTCCGGCCGCTGCCCCGGCCGCCGCGCCGTCGCGCTCCTACCTCGTGTTCTTCGATTGGGACAAGGCGACCCTCACGGATCGCGCCAAGGGGATCATCAAGGAAGCCGCCGACAACTCTCGCAAGGTCCAGTACACGCGGATCGAGGTTAACGGCTACACCGACACCTCGGGCACCAAGCAGTACAACCAGGGCCTCTCGGTCCGCCGCGCTCAGGCGGTTGCCGCGGAACTGGTCAAGAATGGCGTTGCTCGCAACTCCATCAGCATCCAGGGCTTCGGCGACACCAAGCTGCTCGTGCCCACCGGCCCGAACACGCGTGAGCCGCAGAACCGGCGCGTCGAAATCATCATCCGCTGATCTTCACGATCAGAGCCTGATGACCACGGATCAGGGGCGCCCCAGGGCGCCCCTTTTTCGTTTTATAGTGACAAATCAACGGCAATCAGCCATCACTGCGTCCCAACCGGACCCGGTTCCGAGGGACGAACAGGCAAGGACAATGCGCGTGTCGAAGATCAGGATGCTCTGCGCGAGTGCGCTGTTGGGATCGCTGGGTCTGGGCCTCGGGGCCGGGTCGGCGCAGGCCCAGCCCTTCCAGGGCATCTATCTGGGTGGCGGCGTCGGCTACAATTTCCCCAGTGACATCGGCGTCCAGACGCCTTTCCCGACCAATCCACGCACGCGCCTGGAAACCGAAGGCGGCATCGTCGGTCTCGGCAGCCTCGGCTACGGGTTCGGCAACGGACTGCGCCTGGAGATCGAGGGCAACTATCGCGGCATCGGCCTCAAAGGGTTGACCGGTGGTCTCAGCGCGCCCGTCACCGGATCGCTCAAGACCTATGGCGTGATGGCCAATGCCCTGTTCGACATGGATGTCGGATCCGCCTGGGTCTACCCATATGTCGGCGGCGGCGTCGGCTACGCCTGGTCGACCGCCGACAACGTCTCGATCGTCAGCGGCGGCACCACGACA
The DNA here is from genome assembly GCA_947476855.1 of Acetobacteraceae bacterium. Next base: position 3,018 of record CANJSR010000246.1, on the reverse strand, counting down.
ACGTCCAATGGCACGAACGGTCGCTTCGCCGTGCAGGCGATCGCCGGCCTGTCTTTCCCGATGCCTGGCATTCCCGGCCTATCGATGACCACCGAATATCGCTTCCTCGGCGTACTTGGCGATGCGAGCACCACCACGGTGACCAACCCAGGCGGCTTCGTGTCGTCGATCCGCACGCAGGAACAATACAATCACAGCTTCCTGCTGGGTGTGCGCTATGCCTTTGGCGTGACCCCGCCCCCCGCCGCGCCGGCCGCCGTCGCAACACCGGCCCCCGCCGCCGCCCGCTCGTACCTCGTCTTCTTCGATTGGGACAAGGCGACGCTGACCGATCGCGCCCGCGCCGTCGTGAAGGAAGCGGCCGAAGCCTCCACCCGCGTCAGCTACACGCGGATCGAGGTGAATGGCTACACCGACACCTCCGGCTCCAAGCAGTACAACCAGGGTCTCTCGGTCCGGCGCGCCCAGGCCGTCGCCGCCGAACTGGTCAAGCTGAACGTGCCGAAGCAGGCGATCTCGATCCAGGGCTTCGGCGACACCAAACTGCTGATCCCCACCGGCGCCAACACGCGGGAGCCGCAGAACCGCCGCGTGGAAATCGTCATTCGCTGACGAGAGCCGGCGCAAGCATCGGATGGCGCGCGACTCGTCCAAGGGCGAGAGTGGCGCCATGAACGACATGATCCATGCCGACCTGTTGCCGGATGAGCTTCTTTGGCAACAGGTCCTCGCCCGCCAACCTGGCGACTTCCTGTATGCGGTGACCACGATGGGCGTCTATTGCCGTCCGTCCTGCCCCTCTCCGCGGCCGCTGCGGAAGAATGCGCGGTTCTATGCCTCGGTCGAAGCGGCGGAGGCAGACGGTTTCCGCGCCTGCAAGCGCTGTGATCCGAAGGGAGAGCGCGCCCGCATCGCACAGGACGTGGTTCGCGACGCCTGCGCCCATATCGAGGCGTCGGAGACGATCCCCTCCCTGGACGCGCTCGCCGAACGGTCCGGCTATTCGCGGTTCCATTTCCTGCGGATGTTCCGCGACCACACCGGCGTGACACCTCGCAGCTATGCCGAGGGCGTGCGCGCCAAGCGCCTGCACGCGGCCCTGGCCCGGGGTGAGCGGGTCGCCGATGCCGTGGCCGATGCCGGATTCGGATCGGAAAGCCGGGTCTATGAAAAGACCAGCACCTTGCTGGGGATGACTCCCGGCGCCGCCCGTCGCGGTGGGCAGGGGGAAGTGATCCGGACCGCGCTGGCCGACAGCCCCTTCGGGCGGGTCCTGGTTGGAGCGACCGACAAAGGCGTGTGCTTCCTCGGCTTCGCCGAACCGGACGACGCTCTGCTCGGCGATCTGCGCCATCGGTTCCCCAAGGCTGATTTCATCGCGGACGATGCGGCCCTGGCGGATACTCTCAGGACGGTGCTGGCGTTCCTTGAGGAACCGAAGCAGGCCCTGGACCTGCCGCTCGATCTTCGGGGGACGGCGTTTCAGCAACGGGTCTGGCAGACGCTTTGTCTGATCCCGGTGGGTGAGACCCGAACCTATGGCCAGTTGGCCGAGATGGTGGGCAATCCCCGCGCGATCCGGGCTGTCGCGCGATCCTGCGCGCGCAACCCGGTCTCACTGGCCGTGCCGTGCCATCGCATAGTCGGCAGCGACGGCGATCTGACCGGCTATCGTTGGGGGGTGCCGAACAAGCGGACGCTGCTCCGCAAGGAACGCGCCGCGGTGGTCGACGCCTAGCCTTTCGACTCCTCGCCGGCCCTGCGTTTCCGAGCGGCGGCGGCGTATTGGCCGCGCGGGCGATGTTCCTGCACGTGGGGGCGGACGACGGTGTCGTAGTAGTCGTCCCAATCCTCGGGCGTGAACTGTTCGAGCTTCGGCACGAGTTCGTAGTTGTTCAAATGCGAGTCGTCGTAGATGTGGCGCGGGATCGGCTGCACCTGCAACAGCGGATAGTCCGGCCGGAAATCGATCGGCACATCGGTCTTGGTCAGGCGGATGTTGGTGATCAGGGGACCGAACCAGCGGTCGGTTTCGACGATGCCCTCGAAATGTTCGTACCCGCCGGCCCGCGGCAGGTTGGCGGGCGCGCGAACCAGCAGGCTGTAGCCGGGCGCGGTGCGCACGACAAAGCCGGTCCAGAGCTGGATCAGTCCCGATTCCTGCAGGGCGCCGAGGAACGGGGGCGAGAAATCCTTGATCTCATCCGGGGCGGTGGCTTCGAACTGGTCGCGGAAGCCCGGGAACTGGACGGATTTGAGGGGGAACCACTCGCCCACGCCCTCATACGTCCAGAGAATGTCGTGGCCGTCCCACATCACCGAGAAGCCGATCGGCGGGAACATGTAGTAGCCGAAGCCGGAGGCGGAGGTCGCGGGCTCACAATAGCGAAAGGCCCGCGTCGGGAGGGAGCCGGCGGCTGACCGATCGGCCCGTTGCGGCAGCCGAGCGTTCGGGACCATGCGGTGAAAGGTGATGAGCTTGGGTTTGGCGGCGGGTTGGGCCGGGTCCGGTGTGGGGGATGTTGTCGTGCTCACGGTGGCCGGTTCCTTTGGGGATGGAACGCCGCAAAACCGGGTCTGGGGACCCGGTTCATGCAGTCTCATGATGGTCTGGATTGTGTCCCCGCCTTGGGGCGGGGCGTCAATCTCTTAGCGACGGGTCGGCAGGGTGGGCGCGAAGCCGCCGAGACGGACCTTGCCGGAGTCGGTGGTGGCCAGGGCCGGGGCGAAGCCGCCGAGACGCACCTTACCGGCATCGGTGGTGGCGAGGGTGGGAGCGAAGCCGCCGAGGCGGACCTTGCCGGCGTCGGTGGTGGCGAGGGTCGGGGCGAAGCCGCCGAGGCGGACCTTACCGGCATCCGTGGTGGCGAGGGTCGGAGCGAAACCGCCGAGACGGACCTTGCCAGCGTCGGTGGTGGCGAGGGTCGGGGCGAAACCGCCGAGGCGGACCTTGCCGGCATCGGTGGTGCTCAGGGTGGGAGCGAAGCCGCCGAGACGAACCTTGCCGGCATCGGTGGT
>CANJSR010000245.1 GCA_947476855.1 Acetobacteraceae bacterium | reverse complement strand
TCCTCTGGGCTGGGTGGCGTTGGGGGATGATAGCGGGGTGGGCGGGGGATTCAACCGTTGGGTTTTGGGGAGATCAGGTGGTCAGGTCTCCGACCCAGATCATCCGCCTGGCCAGGGTTGGGTCGCCGGCCACACGCCGGATCAGGCGTTCGTCCGCCGTGACGAAGCCGACGTCGCGTTCGTCCGCGAGCGCCAGGTACAGCGCATCGTAGATCGTCACCATGCGTGCCATCGCGATCGAGAAGGCACGTGGCATCAGCGTCGCGATGGGTGTTTCGATGATCGGGGCCCGCAGCAGAACGGTCATGCGTTCCTGGGCGTCGGCTGGCGTGAGGTCGCCGCGGAAGACCTTGGCCCAGAGGACATTCACCGCCTCGGCCCGCCAATGATCGGGGGCGTAGCGTGCGTCGAACGCCAGCAGACGTTCGGCCTCGGGGCTATGGGCTTCCTCGATCACCCATTTGGCGGCAACCGAGGCATCGACGACGACCTGCCTCACGCGTCAGTCTGGTCGTAGTCGCGGTCTCGGTCCCGGCGGATGATGTCGGCGCTGTTGCTTGCTTGCGGCGGCGTGCTTGCCCGCAGCCGTTTCGCCGCATCGGCGAAGGTTTCGGTTTCCGGCCGGAGCGCCTGTTCCAAAATAGCCCTATGTTCGGCCTCCGCCGCTCGGCCCGAGCGTGCCGCCCGCTGCTTGAGGGCCTGGATGATGGCGTCGTCGAGACCACGAACGATGAGCTGACCCATGGGGCGTGTCCGAATTGCTATCGAGTGATGATAGCAATTTGGTGGGTGGGTTCAATTGCGATGTTGATCACCGCGCCTGGCAGGCAAGGGAGACTTGCCCGGTCCGTCCAGACAGAAACTCGCACTGGTACGTCGATGGCTCGGGGACTAAGGTGATAGGAGCGCTCTTGGGTCCGTATTGGCATTCCACATAAAGCCTGCGGCCGGCCTGAAATATATATGCGACACTCCACCGAGATCTGGTCCCATCAGCAGTCTTCTGCGACGTGTCGGGGACAAGGGCGGCCTTTTCGCTTGCGGGTCCATCAAACAGGGTAACGGTGGTCAGCGCCTTGCCAGCTTGCGTGTCCGGACAACGGACGTCGCTGGATGATGCCGCAGTCGGCGTTAGTGTCACCGCAAGGATTGCAAAGCTAATCAATGATGTAGAAATTATTCCCATTGTTTGCGTTTCCATGTGCTCCGAATTTGAGCATCCTCTGGTTGATCGGCCGAGCAGGTGGTGTCACCCATTGGTCAACGACATTGAGGCCGACGGGGGTCTGGCTTTCATAGATTGCCGCGTGACCTGAGTACCGACCATTGCTGTCAAACGTGGCAATGGCGGTGCCGGCCGCAATGGTACTATTTCCCTTCACCAACGCGCCCTTTTTCCAGAGGGCGGTACCAACGGGAATCGTCGTGCACACAGTCGTGACGTAGGACACACACTGGCCGCAAAAACCTGGGCTGCCATGCGTGTTGGCAGGGGGAACCTGGTCATGGGGGGTGCCGCGCGATGTTCGCGTACAGACCCATTTGCCGAGGAGCGCCTTGAGATTGGTCAGGTAACCTACCGCTACATATGGCATACATAACCCTCCTGTAACGTCATCACGCCCGCCATCGAGCGTTATGTCAACAGAAGACGTTCCGACGGCGAGGAAAACCGACCGATCGTAGTGCGTCGAGGGGGCCTGCGGAACCCGAACCGGGTGAGTATTTCGGACACATCCGTCGGGGGAATGCTCGACAGCTACATCAAGGGCAGGCGGACCACCCTGACTCCTACCGCATCCCCGCATGCACCTCGCACCCGCGCAGGAACCCCGCGATCGTGCGATGGAACACAGGCTCATCCAGCAGGAACGCGTCGTGTCCCTTGTCGGTCGGGAACTCCACGAAAGACACGTTTGCCCCCGCCCGGTTCAGCGCACGGGCGATATTCCGACTCTCGGCCGTCGGGAACAGCCAATCCGACGTGAACGACGCCAGCAGGAACCGCGTGGTTGACCCCCGGAACGCGTTGCTCAGGTCCCCGCCGCAATCGAACGCCAGGTCGAAATAGTCCATCGCCCGCGTGATCGTCAGGTAGGAGTTCGCGTCGAACCGCTGCACGAAGGTGCTGCCCTGGTAGCGCAGGTAGCTCTCCACCTCGAAGATGTCGCCGAACAGGGCCGCCGGGTCGGCGCCCGTGCGCGTCGCGTTCTGCAGGCGCCGGCCGAACTTTCGGGTCAGCGCTTCCTCGGACAGGTAGGTGATGTGCGCGACCATGCGCGCGACGGCGAGGCCACGGGTCGGCACCGTGCCGACCTCCCAATACCGGCCTTTGTGCCAGTCGGGATCGGCGTGGATCGCCTGCCGCCCGACCTCATGAAAGGCGATGTTCTGCGCGGTGTGGTGCGCGCCCGTCGCGATCGGCAAGGCGGCAAAGACCATGTCTGGATACAGTGCCGCCCATTGCAGCACCTGCATCCCGCCCATCGAGCCGCCGATCACAGCGAACAGCCGCTTGATCCCCAAATGGTCGACCAGCCGCTTCTGCGCCTGTACCATGTCGCGGATCGTCACCGGGGGGAAATCGGTGCCCCACAATTCTCCGGATCCGTCATCCTTGGGCGTGCGCGGCCCCGTGCTGCCCATGCAGCCGCCCAGGACGTTCACGCAGATCACGAAGTACCGGTCGGTGTCGATCGGCAGACCTGGACCCACCAGCGAATCCCACCACCCGCCCCGCCCGGTGATCGGGTGCTTCTCGGCGACATACTGGTCACCCGTCAGGGCATGGCAGATCAGGACCGCGTTGGAGCGGTCCGCGTTCAGCGCGCCATAGGTGCGATAGGCCACCACCAGCCGCGGCAGGGTCTGCCCGCATTCCAGAACGAGGCCGTCATCGAACGCGACATGCGTATGCTCGACGCTGGCCGGAGCCAAAACTTGTTCCATATCACCGGCTAGGTAATCCGCGCCGGCCCCGCCCGCAAGAGTCGCGTGCGGACAGCCACCCATCCGCTCCCGCCCATGCTATGTTCGGCGCACCCTTCCGGACCGGATGCCGACCGCCCCATGCCGAACCGCCTGCTGCTGATCGTGCTGTTTCTGCTGCCTGGCTGTGTGTCCCGGCTGGAGCCGCCAGGCCCCGCCATCGCCCCGCCCGCGCTCACGGTCGAGGCCTTCGTGATGCCGGATGGCGCCGAACTCCCCTACCGCGCCTGGTTGCCCGAGGGCCCGCCGAACGCCGTCGTGCTGGCGCTGCATGGGATGAATGACAGCCGTGATGGCTGGGAATTGCCGGGTCCGGTGCTGGCCGAACAGGGGATCGCGGTCTTCGCCCCCGACCAGCGCGGCTTCGGCGCCACCGGCTCGCGCGGCTATTGGCCGACGACCGAGGGGCTGGTCGCCGACGCCACCGTCATGGCCGCCACGCTGCGCGCCCGCTATCCGGGCGCGCGACTGATCCTGATGGGAGAGAGCATGGGGGCCGCGGTCCTGATGGTGGCTGCCACCGGCCCGAACGCGCCCGAGGCTGATGGCTATGTCCTGCTCGCCCCGGCGGTGTGGGGGCGAGCGAGGATGAACCCCTTCATGCGGGCAATCCTCTGGGTCGCGTCCAACACGGTGCCGGGGATGATCCTGCGCCCCGACGGGGTGGTGCGGGTGATCGCCAGCGACAACCGGGAGGCCTTGCGCCGCCTGTCGACGAACCCCCTGACCATCCGCGGCACGCGGGTGGACGCGGTGCGGGGGCTGGTCGACCTGATGGATGCCGCTCTAGCCGCGGCGCCCGCGTTCCAGGAGCCGGCGCTGGTCCTCTATGGCGGCAAGGACGAACTGATCCCCGACCGCGCGACCACGGCGCTGTGGCGCGCGCTGCCGGCCGATCCACGCCGGGCGTTCTACGCCGACGGCTATCACCTGCTGCTGCGCGACCTGGGCCGAGCGCTGCCGATTAGTGACATTGTGGCCTGGATCGGCGGGCCGGGGGCTGCACTGCCGTCCCGCGCCGACCAGGCCGCCCAGGACTGGATGGAGGACTCCCCTAGCCGGCGGTGATCCGGTCGATCTCTGCCAGGTCCTCCGCGTCGAGGGCCCAGGCGCCTGCCTTCACGTTCTGCCCCAACTGCTCGGGCAGGGTCGCGCCGGCGATCACGCTGGTCACCGGCGCCTGCGCCAGCAGCCAGGAAAACGCGAGTTCCAACATCGTCCGCCCGCGTGCCTCCACGAAGTCGCCCAGTTCCTCGGCGATCTGCCAGTTCCGCTCGGTCAAATACCGGTCCGCGAGGCGGGCGGTCTTGGTCAGCCGGGCATCGGCCGGCATGGCGGCGTTGCGGCGGTATTTTCCGGTCAGCAGCCCGCTCGCCAGGGGGAAATAGGGCAGCATCCCCAGCCCGTACTTACGGCTCGCCGGCATCAGTTCAGCTTCCGGCTTGCGGAACACCAGGGAGTATTCGTCCTGGTGCGACACGAAGGGATTCAGCCCGTTGCTCCGCGCCGTCCAGGCGGCCTCCACCACCTGCCAGGCGGCGAAGTTGGAGCAGCCGATATAGCGCACCTTCCCCTGCCGTACCAGGTCGTCGAGCGCGCGGAGCGTCTCCTCGATCGGGGTGCGCGGGTCGGTCTGATGCATCTGGTACAGGTCGATCCAGTCGGTCCGCAGCCGGCGCAGGCTGTCTTCCACCGCCTGCATGATATAGCGGCGCGACCCGCCGACCTTCACGCCCACGTCGTCCATCGGCATGGCGAATTTCGTCGCGAGCACGATCCGCTTGCGGTCATCGCCCAGGATCTGGCCCATCAGGGTCTCCGACCCGCCACGCTCCCCGTAGGTGTCGGCGGTGTCGAACAGGGTGATCCCCAGGTCGAGCGCCTTGTGGATGACCGCGCGGGTCGCCTCCAGCCCGATGCGGCCGCCGAAATTGTTGCAGCCGAGGCCGATGGTCGACACGCGCAGGCCGGATTGGCCGAGGTTGCGGAGTTGCATGGCGGAATGTCCCTGGGGGCGACGGGTTGGAGCGTTAGCGGGGCAAGCTTCCACCCATTCCCCGGATCGGGGCAAGCCAGGCCATGCGCGGCCCCGCGTTGGTCCGTCCGGCGATCTCCATCACCAGCTTGCGGGTCATGGCTTCGCCGAACTTCTCGAACTCCCGCACTTCCAGCACGAAGGCGCCAGGGCCGCCCACCACGTTCTCCCGGAAGTAATGCATCAGGCCGCCGGGCGGATTGACGTGAGCCTGCGCCCAGGGGAACGGGTTCTCGTTGATGATGGCCAGCGCGTTGATGATGATGCCCTGTGCAACCGCCTCATCCCGCGCCGGCCCCACCTCGCGGCCGGAGTTGCTGGTGCCGTCAGCGCAGACATCGATCACCCGCCGGGTCGGGTTGACACCGCTTTCGGCGAGCATCTGCACCCCGTGGGCGATGCCTTCCCCGATCGCGGTGCGGCCCCAGAAGCGGCGCTGTTCGCCGGCCAGGCGCGCGGCGAAGGCCTCGGCTGAGGCGCGATCGCGGATCACGGTCCAGTCCAGGACCGTCTGCACCTCATGCGCGCCGGCGAATTCCACATAAGCGACGGCGATGGCCCCCAGCGCCCCGCCGCGGATGGCGTTGATCACCGGCTGGCTGGTGAAGGCGGCGACATAGCCTTCCTTCTGCAGCTTGTATTCGGGATCGTTGACGCTGCGCGAGACGTCGGACAGCAGCACCAGCGCCACGTCCACGTCTTCCATCGCGCGGGCCGGTCCCGCGGGGAGCCACAGCAGCGCGCACACCAAAAGCCAGGCGATCCGAGCCATCGACCCCGTCTCCCGCAATGCCCGTTCCCGCGATAGGTCGCCGGATGCGTTGCCGCGGGCACGTCATCTTGGCGCGCGCCACCTGCCCTTCGTCAAAGAAAATCCACCGGCGTTTGCCCGCATCCGCCACGCCGGTCCTGCGCGCATGCCAGTCGCCGGCAGGGGCGCCTTGTCCTATTGGCTGACCCAGAGGATGCGGTGGACCCAGGCCACCTCGCTCAGGTCGAAGCCGCGATGGGGGTGCTGCGGGTTCAAGCTGAGGAGCTCGATCCGGCGGGCGGACCGGCGGGCGAGCTCCTTGGCCATGACCTCTCCCTCCGTCGTGCGGACCACGACGCGGTCCCCCCGGCGGATCGGCGCGTTGGGAGAGACGATGACCTGGTCCCCGTCGCGGAATACCGGCTCCATCGAATCGCCGCTGATTTCCAGGGCATAGGCATTCATGTCGCCGATTTCGGGCAGGCTGACCTCATCCCAGCCGCCACCGACCGGATAGCCGCCATCGTCGAAGAACCCGTCTCCCCCGGCCTGCGCCAGCCCGATCAAAGGGATCCGCCGGACCGTCGCGCGGGAGGTGGTGTTGCTCGCAAGCGCGCGGGCGCCGGAGACCAGGGCGGTGAACTGCTCCAGCGTCGCGCCCGTCGCGTCCAGCACCTTGGCCACGCTTTCCGTGCCCGGCCAGCGCGCCCGCCCGTCCGGCATCCGCCGCTTGGATGGGTTGAACGTGGTCGGATCGAGCCCCGCGCGCTTGGCAAGGCCCGAGGCGGAAAGCCCGTGCTCCGCCGCCAGCGTGTCGAGCGCGCGCCAGATGTCTTCATGCTTCATGAAGCTGTTCCCATTGGCCAGAATCCGAATGGGCACAGTTTCCTAGGTTTCGCGGAGAATTGGAATAGGAAAAGCGCCCTTTCGTGCTTGCCATGATATGCAATCTATGGTTGATTTTTGTGGTCAAACGTCACAACCAGGCCGTTGGCCGGAAGGGAAACCACCATGCCGCAACTCGCCTACCAGATCGCCGATGATCCCCAGGCGAAGGCGGGTCATCCCGCATCCGCCACGCCCGGTGGCCAGGCAGGCCGGCGGGTGAAGGCCGGTTCTGAAATCGCGACACAGGCGCTGGGAGGGCCCGAAACACAACCGTTCCGCGATGCCGAGGAAGCCTGGCTTTGGACCATGGCCGCCCTCACCGCTCGGCGGGACGGCGCGCGGTATACCGCGAACAAGGGCCGCGTCTCCCGCCCCTGCGAACCCGATGACGTCGTCCGCTGTCTCGATGCGCTCTATCGCCAGCGCCGGATCGACCTCACGCATGCCCGCATCCTCCGTATCTGGGGCGAACGACAAGCTCCCCCCAACCCCGCCTTCGCCACCGAACGGACGGACTGGCGGCTGTGGCGGGAAGCGCTGGAGCGGTTGGAGTGGCCGTTGCGCATGAAGGGGATCGTGGAGTGATATTTCCTAATGAAATAGGAAAAAGATCGTTGACAGGGGTGCCGATCCGCCGCTAGGGTCTGTCCTGTCAACGGGACAGGTGCGCGCACCGTCCCCGCTCTGAATAC
>CANJSR010000244.1 GCA_947476855.1 Acetobacteraceae bacterium | reverse complement strand
GGATCGGGCGTGCCCAGGGAGTTATTGAGCGCGTGGCCGCCCTTGTTCTCCGGCGCGGCCGCGCCCGCCCGCCGCCTGGCGCGCAGGGCTTCCCAGTCCATGGCGCGCAGGGTGATGGCGAAGCCGACGTCTTCCAGCGATTCCTTGATCGCCTCGTTCATCGGCAGTGGCTGCATCTGGCCGGAGCCGGAGGTCGAGATCAGGAAGGTGGCGGGGCATGGCTTCTTCGGGCCGTACCCGGCCTCGGCCAGCAGCTTGCGAGCCTCCTTCGGGTCATAACGAACATCGAACGTGGGCTTGCCGAACCAGGGATGACCGGGCGGGACCATGCCCTTGGCCGGCATGGCGGTGGCGTTCAGCAGGTTGCACAGCCCGTCGCGGTCGATCGCCAGGTTCATGGCCTTGCGGACGCGGATGTCGCGGAAAGGGCTGTCGTCCAGGTTCGACAGCAGATAGGGCCAGATATGCGGATACGGGTTCAGGATGACCTGCATCCCGGCCGACCGAAGCTGCTTCAGCGTGTCAGGTGCCGGCGCCTCGACCCAGTCGATCTGCCCGTTCAGCAGGGCCGAGACCCGCGTCACCGCGTCCGGCATCGGAATGATCACCAGCTTGTCGCAGCGGGGGATACGCCGAGCCTCCCAGTAGTTGGGGTTGCGGGCGAATTCGACGCGCTCGCGGGGGACGACTTTGGTCACCATCCAGGGCCCGGTGCCGGAGGGGCGCTGCGCGACCTTGGCCCAATCCTTCCCCATCTCCTCCCACCGCGCCGGACTGGACATGAAGAGGCTGGCCATGTCGTAGGGCAGGTTGGCGTTGGCCTCCTTCGTTTCGATCATCACGGTCAGTTTGTCGACGACGCTGTAGCTGGCGATGCTTTTGGTCCAGGTCGCGGCCTGGGTGGACTGCGCCTGATCGAACTGCGGGGAGTCCCGGCGGATCAGCTTGTCGAGGTTCCAGACCACCGCATCGGCGGTGAAGGCGGAGCCGTCGTGGAACGTCACCCCCTCGCGCAGCTTGAAGGTCCAGGCGACGCGGCGGTTCGGGTCAGCGGACCAGCTCACCGCCAGTCCCGGTCGCAAGGTGGCGGCGACGTCCGAGCGGGAGAGGTCCCAGTTGATCAGCGCGTCATAGGCGGTGACGCCCATGAAGCGGATGCCCTCGCCGCCCTGGCTGGCCTGCCCGGTCGTCAGCGGGATATCGGCGGCCGTCATGGCGACGCGGAGGACTTTCTCGGCGGCCTGTGCCTGGCCTGGCAATGCCGCGGCGGTGGCGCCGGCGACCAATGATTGATTGAGGTGACGCCGCCCGATCCTGATCATATGCCTTGGCTCCATGGGAAGTGCTCCCCGTGGCACCTGCAACTCGTATGCCATGATTTTGGGCATTGATCTGTTTGGCAGGTGATCACGCGCCGATCATATATGCACAAACAATGGTCTTTATGAGGACGAAATTGATCATGTTGCCCATTTTACCGATTATACCTTAATCATGAATTTATGATCGTCCACTAATCAGCCATATTAAGCCTGACATTCGTGCACTGGGATGCGCCGCGATTCACAACCTGCCTTCTGGCATCCGCCTTGCTTAGTCCTTTGGCAGAGCCGGTCCCGTCGCACCGGCAGGGGCACCACGATGGACCTTTCAAGCCAGCCAGACCAACCCACTGCCATGACCATCGCGGACATCGGCGCCGCCTTCCGCGCTGGGACACTCTCTCCGGTCACACTGACCCAGGCCTGCCTCGATCGCATCGCGCGCTACGACAACACGCTGCACAGCTTCATCACCGTCACGGCCGACCGCGCCTTGGCCGCCGCGCGCAAGGCCGAGCCCGAACTGAAGGCCGGCCAGGATCGCGGTCCCTTCCACGGCATTCCCTATGCCCTGAAGGACATCGTCGACGCCGAAGGCGTGCCGACCACCGCCCATTCCCGCTTGATGCCCGAAACTCCGGCCACAGCGGACGCCCACGTCACCGCCTTGCTTGAAACGGCCGGCGGCATCCTCCTAGGCAAGCTCGGCACCTTCGAATTCGCCCTCGGCGGCCCCTCCTGGGATTTGCCCTGGCCGCCGCCGTTGAACCCCTGGAACACCGACTTCCTGCCAGGCGGGTCGTCCTCGGGATCGGGCGCTGCCGTGTCCGCCGGGTTCGTGCCGGCCGCGATCGGGACCGACACCGGAGGCTCGGTCCGCTGGCCCGCCGCCTGCTGTGGCATCGTCGGTCTGAAGCCCACCTATGGCCGGATCAGCCGGCGGGGCGTGCAGCCCAACACCTTCTCCATCGACCATTGCGGCCCGATGACCCGCACCGTCCGTGACTGCGCGATCATGCTGGGCGCCATCGCCGGCCACGATCCGCTGGACCCGGGCAGCCTCGAAGCACCTGTCCCGGATTACGTCGCCGCCCTGACCGGCGACATCAAGGGCACCCGCATCGGCCTGATCCGCAACTGGTACGCCGGTGAAGCCACCGCCGAGGTGACCGAGGCCGTCGATCGCGCCGCGGCCCTGCTGGCCGGCCTCGGCGCCATCGTTGAGGAAGTCGTCCTGCCCGACATCGGTCACTACGCCGATGCCAAGACACTGATTTCCATGAGCGAGCTCTTCACCATCCACGCCCCCGACCTGCGCACGCGGCCGGAGATGTTCGGCGCCAAATTGCGCCAGCGCGTCATCGGCGGTGCCTTCATCCGCGCCGAGGACTATCTCAACGCCCAGCGCTGGCGGGCCGAACTCGCCCGCGGCCTGATCGCCCAGTTCAGCAAGTTCGATGCCCTGGTGACCGCCGGCTGGCTGAACGCCGCCGATCCGGCCGATCCCGCGGCCTCGGACTTCTTTCGCCGCGGCCGCAACGTGACGATGCCCTTCTCGGTCGCCGGAGTGCCCTCTCTCTCGGTCCCGATCGGCTTCGGCGCGCATGGCCTGCCGCTGGCCATGCAGGTCGCCGGCCCGCCGCTGGCCGAGGCCACCGTCCTGCGAATCGGCCACGCCTACGAACAGGCGACCGAATGGCACACGAAATCCCCCGTCCTTCACGCCGGAGTCTCCGCATGACCGCCTCCCCCACACCGGAAGAGATCGCTTTGCTCGCCCGCCAGGCCGGGCTGGACCTGCCACCCGCCTACCTCAAGGAACTGACCGAGGCCTACGGCAATGTCCGCCAGATGATCGATCGCATCCCCACCGGCCGCCCGCGCGGGGATGAACCGGCGCATGTCTTCGTGCCCACGAAATTCCTGCCGGCGGGGGAATAGACCATGGCGGCGCTGGAATTCCTGACGATCGCGGAAGCATCCAAGCTGATCGCGGCGAAGAAACTGTCTCCGGTTGAACTCACCGAAGCCTACCTGCAACGGATCGAGGCACTGGACCACCTGCTGGACAGCTTCGTCACCCTGACCGCCGAACGCGCCCGGGCCGAGGCCAAGACCGCCGAGGCCGCCATCATGAAGGATGGCCCGATCGGTCCGATGCACGGCATCCCGTACTGCCTGAAGGACATCTACGACACGGCAGGCATTCTCACGACTGGCATGTCCAAGACGCTCGCCGACAACGTGCCCACCCGTGATTCCTACTGCACGGAAAAGCTGGTCGCGGCCGGCGGCGTGCTGCTGGGCAAGAACGCGACGTGGGAGTTCGCGCATGGCGGCCCGTCCTGGGACGTGCTGTTCCCGCCGGCGCGCAATCCGTGGAACCGGGACTACTCTCCCGCCGGATCATCGTCCGGTTCTGGTGCCGCCGTAGCCGCCGGCTTCGCGCCCGCAACGTTGGGAACGGATACCGGAGGCTCCATCCGCAGCCCCGCCGCGGCATGTGGCATCGCCGGCCTGAAGCCGACCTATGGCCTGGTCAGCCGGCGCGGCGTCATCCCCAACTGCTTCAGCCACGATCACGCCGGCCCGCTCGCCTGGACGACCGAGGACGTGGCGATCCTGATGCAGATCATCGCCGGTTATGACCCGGAAGACCCTGGCTGCGCCAATGTCCCCATCCCCGACTACACCGCGGCGCTGACCGGTGACGTCAAGGGCATGGTGATCGGCGTGCCGGTGAACTGGCTGGAAACCGACAACCCGCCCACGCCCGCCACCAAGGCCGCGTTTGAAGCCGCGCTGGATGTGTTCCGAGGCCTCGGCGCCACCATCCGCCCGGTCACCCTGCCGCCGCTGAAGCAGTTCGACGACTGCAAGAAGACCATCGCCGTCGCGGAACTTTTCACCATCCACGCCGCCGACCTCCGCACCCGCCCGGAACTGTTCGGCGACAGCCTGCGCTACCGCATCATCGCCGGCGGCCTGGTGCGGGCCGAGGAATACATCCTCGCCATGCGCATGAGGACCGACCTCGCCCGCGCCATGCAGGCCGTCATGGCAACGATCGACGTGCTGATGCTGCCGACCAACGAACCGGCCGGAAAGCTGGAGCCGATCCCGCCCGCCAGCCTGTTCACCCGTTCGTCCTTCACCACGCCGTTCAACACCGGCGGCAATCCGGCGCTGTCGGTATGCAGCGGCTTCGCGGAAAACGGCATGCCCTTCTCATTGCAGATCGTCGGCAAGCTGTTCGACGAGCCAACGGTGCTGCGCGCCGGAGACGCCTACGAAAAGGCAACGCCCTGGCGCGATCAACGCCCGGTTCTGGTTGCGAAGGAAACCGTCTGATCCCGTCCGTTTCGGTGGATTGACATGCATCTATATATACTGCGTCGTCTGCTCTACACCGTGCCGATCATCATCGGCGTCACGATCGTCTGCTTCTCCTTCATTCACCTGGCTCCAGGCGATCCGATCAGCGCGGTCCTGCCGGAAAACGCGTCCACCGAACTGATGGAGGAAATCAAGGCCGCCTATGGCCTCGATAAGCCCCTCCCGATCCAATACCTGAAATGGCTGATGCACGTGGCCGGAGGCGACTTCGGCACGTCCATCATGACCCGCCGACCCGTCGTCAGCGAAGTCCTGCCGGCGGTCGGTAAGACGGCGCTGCTGGCGATCACCGCGATCACCATCAGCTTCGCCCTCGGCATTACGCTGGGCCTGCTCGCCGGGTTCTCCGACCGGCGCGTCACCGACCGCTCCATCACCGCCTTCGCCGTCGTCGGAATCTCCGTACCCCACTACTGGCTCGGCATGGTCCTGGTGGTGATCTTCGCGGTGCAGTTCCAGGCCCTGCCCGCCACGGGTATGGGGCCCGCCGGCACCCATTTCTGGGACTTCGGCTGGAAGGACTTAACTCACCTCGTCCTGCCCGCTCTGACCCTGGCGATGATCCCGACCGGCGTCCTGGCACGCTCCGTCCGCGCGATGGTGGCCGAGGTCCGCCGGCAGGAATTCGTCCAGACCCTGAAGGGCAAGGGCCTGCGTCGCCCGCGCATCTTCCTGCACATCATCAAGAACGCCGCCCCGCCGATCCTCGCCATCATGGGCCTGCAGTTCGCCCAGCTTCTGGGTGGCTCGATCCTGGTGGAGACGGTCTTCGCCTGGCCCGGCACTGGCTTCCTGCTGAACGCCGCGATCGCCACCCGTGACCTGCCCTTGCTGCAAGGCACGGTCATCGTCCTGGCCACGTTCTTCGTATTGACCAATCTGGCGGTCGACATCCTGCAAACCGCCATCGATCCAAGGGTGCGCCGGACATGAGCGCCACGGCAGAAACCAGCCCGGTCGCGGCGGCCCCGCGCGCGACCCCGAAGCGCCGCCGGACCGGAGGCTTCTGGCAACGCGTCGCCCGCCACGTCATGCGGGACAAGCTCGCGCTGTTCTGCACGGTCGTGCTGGCCCTGATCGCGCTGTCGGCGATCTTCGCGCCCTGGCTCTCGCCCGCCGATCCCTACAAGACCAGCATGATGCGGCGCCTGCTGCCACCGCTCAGCCCAGGATACATCCTGGGCACCGACGAACTCGGCCGAGACATGCTGTCCCGACTTCTGCATGGCGGACGGGTGTCCCTGGCGATGGGCATTTCGCCGGTCATCCTGGCCACCCTGATCGGCGGCGCGCTGGGCGTCACGGCCGGGTATTTCGGCCGCCACGTCAACATGGCGATCATGCGCGTGGTCGACGTGTTCTACGCCTTTCCCTCCGTCCTGCTGGCCGTCGCCATGGCCGGCGTGCTGGGCGCGGGGCTGTTCAACAGCCTGATCTCCCTGACCCTGGTCTTCATCCCGCCGATCGCCCGCGTGGCGGAGGCCGTGACGACCCAGGTCCGCAACCAGGATTACGTGGAGGCCGCGCGCGCCACCGGCGCCTCCGCCCCGCGGATCATCGTCCAGCATGTCCTGGCGAACGTCACCGGCCCGATCATGACCTACGCGTCGAGCCTGGTAAGCATCGCGATCATCATCTCATCCGGCCTGTCGTTCCTGGGCCTGGGCGCCGCGCCGCCGATCGCCGATTGGGGCCTGATGCTGAACACGCTGCGCCAGGCGATCTACGTGGCGCCGATCAACGCCGTCCTGCCCGGCGTGATGATCTTCGCGGCCTCGGTCAGCTTCAACCTGCTCAGCGACAGTCTCCGCACCGCCATGGATGTCCGCGCATGACCGACACACACCCAAGCGACACGGACCCGCGCGACCGAGGCGGCCCCCGCCAGCCCATCCTCTCGGTGCGCGACCTCCGCAAATACTTCCCGCTGCGGGGACCCCTCGGCACCATCAACGCCCATGTCCAGGCCGTCGACGGCGTCAGCTTCGACGTCATGAAGGGCGAAACCCTCGGCGTCGTCGGAGAGTCAGGCTGCGGCAAGTCCACCACCGCCCGCCTGCTGATGCGCCTGATCGAGCCTGACGCCGGCAGCGTCGTCCTCGACGGCGATCCGATCGGGCATGGCGGGATCACGCTGCGGGAACTGCGCCGGAACATGCAGATGGTGTTCCAGGACAGCTACGCGTCGCTCAACCCCCGCCACACCGCGACCGAGGAAATCTCCTTCGGCCTGCGCGTCCATGGCATCCCGGCGGCGAAGGCGCGGGAGCAGGCGCTGTCGTCCCTGCGCCTCGTCGGCCTCGATCCCACCCTGTTCGCCGATCGTTACCCGCATGAGATGTCGGGCGGGCAGCGCCAGCGCGTGAACGTCGCCCGCGGCATCGCGCTCAACCCGCGTCTGCTGATCCTCGATGAGTCTGTCTCCGCGCTCGACAAGTCCGTGCAGGCGCAGGTGCTGAACCTGCTGGCCGAACTGAAGCAGCGGTTGAACCTGACCTACATCTTCATCTCGCACGACCTGAACGTGGTGCATCACGTCTCCGACCGCGTGCTGGTGATGTATCTCGGCAAGGTCGTCGAACTCGGCCCGGTCGACCGCATCTACCGCGCCGCCGCGCACCCCTACACGCGGGCGCTGTTTGCCTCCCGCCTGTCGATGAACCCGGCCTTGCGGGT
>CANJSR010000243.1 GCA_947476855.1 Acetobacteraceae bacterium | reverse complement strand
TGCGGGCGACGCTGGAAACCAGCTGGCCGAAGATCGTGCCCATGCCGATGCCGACCCCGGCGAGGGCGATCATGGAAATGCCGGCACCCAGCATCTTGGCGGAAGCGACGTCCATAGTCCGGTATCCTTTCGTTATCCGGTTGCGGCGGGCAAGGATCCTCGCCCGCACCATTCAGGGTGAATTCGGTGTCAGTGCAGGTGGACCGCGTCGTGCAGATAGATGCACGTCAGCACCGCGAAGACATAGGCTTGCAGGCACGCCACCAGCAGTTCGAAGCCGATCAGCATCGTATTCACCGCCAGCGACAGGCCAGCGGCGGGATAACCGATCACGCCCAGGCCACCCAGCATGACGATGAAGCTGCCGAACACCTTCAACATCACGTGGCCGGCCATCATGTTCGCGAACAGACGAACGGACAGGGAGATGATGCGCGACAGGTAGGAGATCACCTCGATCAGCACCATCAGCGGGATCAGCAGCCCGGGCACGCCCGGCGGCACGAAGTAGCTGAAGAAGTGCATGCCATGCTCACGCAGGGCGACCACGGTGACCAGGACGAACACGAACAACGACAGCGCCATGGTGACGGCGATGTGGCTCGTGAACGTGAAGAAGTAGGGGAACACGCCCAGCAGATTGCCGAACAGGATGAAGAAAAAGAGCGTGAACACGATGGGGAAGAACTTCTTCCCCTCCTCTCCGATCGAGTCGACACACATCGACATGACCGTTTCGTAACCCATCTCGGCCGCGGCCTGCAGCCGCCCGGGCACCATGGCGCGAGGGCGCATGCCAATCCACATGAGCGCCACGGTCAGAACCGCCGCGACCAGCATCATGAGATTTGACTGGGTGAAATTCACCGAGGCGCCAATCGGGCCCAAATGCGTGGTCAGCGCGAACTGACCCAGTGCGTCGATGCCCCCTGATCCGCTCGCCACGTCACACGTCTCCCGTCTTCGACTCGTCCTTCGGCTTGGGTGCCATCAAACGATACACGTTGAACACCCCAGCCGCGCCGCCCAGTGGAATGAACAGAACCATCAGGATGGGCGTGGTACCGAACAGCTTGTCCAGGCCATAACCGATGGCAACTGCCACCAGGAACGCCGAAACCAGCTCCAGCCCTACCCGCAAGCCAACCCCGAGGGGGTTCGAGCCTAGGACATCGGGCTCCTTGCCCTTTGCCGTCGGTGGGGGATCCATCCCCTGCTTGCCTCGAGCGGATTTCAAACGCTCCTCGAAGGAGTGCTTCTCTCCGCCCGCATCCTTAGTCATGTCCACCCCCGGGATGTTCGAACGATCATCCCCTTTCCGGAAGGCGCGGGCTTGCTACAAGGGGGGGTGACGAGTGTCAAGAATGCTTCCCCGCCCGAGATGGTCAAAACCCGTCGCTTCCCATCATGTGGCATCGCGGCCACGCGCTATTCCCCCGCCTTCGGAGCTGTTTGCCGGCCCGTCAGATCATCGCCCGCCGTCCTGGGCATCAGCAACGCCACCGGGGCCGCGGCCAGGGTCAGCCCGCCCACGACCAGCCACGCGACGCTGAAATCCGCTGGTTCCGCCTCCACATGGCCCGAGAAAACCCGCGCCAGCTCCAGCGAAACCGCCCCGGCCGAGACGCCGATCGTCGCCGCGAGCTGCTGGCCGGCGGTGTAGAGACTCGTGGCCGAACTCATGCGCGCCCGCGGCACGTCGCCATAGGCCAGCGTGTTGTAGGCGGTGAATTGCAGTGACCGCAGGAACCCGCCGACCAGCAGGATCGCGTAGATCGCCGCCGCCGGCCATGTCGGGCGGAACGCCGCGCAGGTGGCCAGCATGATGCCCGAAAACAGCCCGTTCCAGACCAGGGTGTTGCGAAAACCGAACAGTCTCAACGCCGTCTGGGCGGCCGGCTTCATCAGCAGGGCGCCGGCGGAGCTCGCGAAGGTGATCAGCCCGCTCTCGATCGCCGATTTGCCGAATCCGACCTGCAACATCAGCGGCAGCAGGAAAGGGATCGCCCCGATGCCGGTGCGGAACAGCATCATCGCCGTGAACGCCACGCCGAAGCACGGCAATCGCATCAGCGTGAAATCCAGGAGTGGCGCGGGGTGCCGCCTCGCATGCCACGCATACAGGACGCCGGCGACCAGGCCTGTGGCGATCATCCCCTCACTGACGCCTGGGGGAGTAATACCGCGCCCCAGCGTCTCCAGCCCGAACATCACCCCGGCCAGCGCGGTGCCCGACAGGATCAGCCCGCGCACGTCGAAGGCGCCCCGTGGAGGCTCCCGCACATCCTCGATGAACATTGTCACCAGGACGAAGCCCAGCACGCCGATCGGGATGTTGATGTTGAATGTCCAGCGCCAGTCCAGATAGGTGACGATGAACCCGCCGATCGGTGGCCCCAGGACAGGGCCCAGCAGCGCCGGAGTCGTGAGCCACGCCATGGCGGCCACAAGCTCGGTCTTCGCCGCCGTGCGAAGCAGCAGAAGCCGCCCGACCGGCACCATCATCGCCCCGCCGATCCCCTGGAGGATGCGGGCAAAGATCAGGAATTCCAGGCTCTGCGACCGGCCGCACAGGATCGAGCCGAGGGTGAACACGACGATCGCGGCGCGAAACACGTTCCGCGCGCCATAGCGGTCGGCGATCCAGCCGCTGGCCGGGATGAACACCGCCAGGCTGAGCAGATAGGACGTCAGCGCGACATTCATCCGCACCGGGTCGTAGCCGAAGGCCTCCGCCATCGTCGGCAGGGCGGTGGCGATCATCGTCGAGTCGAGGTTCTGCATGAACAGCGCGCAGGCCACGATCACGGCGGTCAGCCGGGTCCGCGGCGTGGTCCGGATCCGAGTCGTTGGGGGCGCTGGCGGCGTATCCGACATGGGCTCAGTGTCGCGCGTGGCCGCCGCAAGGGAAAGCCCGCATCGCCGAACCGCGGTTGACGTGGGTCAACGCGGGCCGGTGCCGAACCTGCCAACCTGCCGGACCATGCGAGGGAGCAGCCCACAATGCCCAAAGTGATCCTGGTACCGGTAACCGGCACGAGCGACGACACCGCCGTCCTCGGGACCGCCCTGGCCGCGGCCCGCCTGTTCGACAGCCATCTGGTCGCGCTGCATGTCCGCCCGGATGTGCGGCGGGAAATCGCGACCATGGCCTCGGTCGACATGGGCGTCACGGCCGGCCTCGATACGATGATCGCGGACCTGGAGGGGCAATCCGAGGCGCGGGAGCAGGCGGCGATGCAGGCCTGGAACGCATTTCGCACCGCGAACGCCATCACCCTGGCCGATTCGCCGGGCGCACCCGGCGTCACCGGGGAATGGCGCACCGAGGTTGGGAATGAGGCCGACTGGCTCGCCGAACACGGCCGGACCTCGGACCTTGTGATCGCCGGACGGGGCCGCGAGGGCGGTCTGGTGGCAATGGATGTGCTGGAAGCCGCGTTGATGGACAGCGGCAAGCCCCTGATCGTCGCGCCCGACCAGGCGCCGGCGGGGCTGGACGGACCGGTGGTCGTGGCCTGGAAGAACACCCGCGAATCGGCCAAGGGTGTCGCCGCCGCGCTGCCCTTCATCGGCAAGGGGAGCAAGGTCGTCATCCTGACTGTCCAGGAGTCCGCCGACTCCGACCCCGATCCCTCTCCCGCCAGGCTCGCCGCCGCCCTGCGCTGGCACAACACGGTGGAGATCAAGGTCCTGCCGCGCGGGTCGGCCGAACCGGTGGAAGTCCTCATGGACGCAGCCCGTGACGCCAAGGCCACCCTGCTGGTGATGGGCGGCTATGGCCACACCCGCCTGCGGGAGGCCGTGTTCGGCGGCTTCACCCGCGCGGTGCTGGAAAACGCGCCGATCCCGGTGCTGATGGCCCACTGAACCCGGAGGCTACTTCCCGGGCATTCCGATCCGCCGGCCGGCGCCCTTGGGCAGTTCGGCCGGCGCGTATTTCGCCACCGCCTCGGCCAGCATCGCCTGGCGGTCGGGC
The DNA here is from genome assembly GCA_947476855.1 of Acetobacteraceae bacterium. The sequence goes on along the minus strand of CANJSR010000243.1, from coordinate 3,439 downwards.
GGGTAGGGCGCGACCCGGCGGACATTCATATCTATATGCAGGGCCATCAGTTCCTGCACGGCCGCGCGGTCGCCGCTCTCCACGTGAAACATCTCGTGAAAATAGTGCAGGCGCTTGCTGTCCGCGCCCAGCAGCCAGCAGCGGACCATGACCTTGTCGCCGACATGGACTTCACGCTCGTAGACCGTGTGCGTCTCGGCGGTAAAGCAGGAGTTGCCCGTCTCCTCCCGGTAGGCATTGCCAATGCCGAGCGCGTCATAGAACCCGTCGGTCGCCAGGTCGAAGATGACGACGTAGTAGGCGAGGTTGAGGTGGCCGTTGGAGTCGATCCACTCCGGCAGGACCACGGCTTCGTATTCGATCACATGGGTGCTCATGGCGGCGCACCATGTTCAGGACGGCGGATGGGGTCAAGGCGGTTGCGTCAGGCCGCGCGCGCCGATTCGCGTTGGACGAGGGTGGCCTGCGTCCGTGCCAGTTCCGGGCCGGTGATGACCAGCGGGGCGCAGCCGCCGGCATCGCGGCTGATGGCATTGAACGTCGGATGCATCGCCACGACCACCCCGCCGTTCTGGAAGGAGGATCGGTCCCCCGTGTCGAGGTAGGACTCGACCGGCAACCCCTCGGCCAGCAGCACGTCGTGTCGGTCGAGTTCGACGTGCCAGTAGGTGACGCGTTGCATAGGGACCCGTGCGACCGAGGTGCCGTTCAGAAGGTGCTTCACCGGGATCAGCACGTCTTCCTGGAACACGGCGTGATCGGGAGAGAGGAACAGGTCCCGTTCGGGCAGGTTGTTGCCGAAGGCGCCGGAGCGGACGCGGACGGGCATCACTGCCTCGGGCGTCGGGTGGGCGGCCAGGTCGACGTGGCGGTGGCCGATCCAGATGATGGGTCGGAAGCCGTCGGTGCAAGCGACCCTGACGAGGTTGCCTTCCCGCAGGTCCTCGACCGCGACCTGGCCGGTGGAGGTCATGATCCTGGTGCCGGTTGCGAAGCAGGGGGCGGGGGCGGGGAATACGCCGTAAAGCTGAAAATCGCTCTGCCGGATTTCTGTTCCATAAGCAAACTGCAACGACGGTGCGGCTGTGTAAGCACCATCAAAGTTGAAGGAGATCGAACCGACTTCCGTTCCGACGTCGAGCCGACCCTCTGAGTTCGAAAGGGTGGTGTAGGTGGCGGACGTAATTGCACTAGTCAATTTAATGACTTCATTAAGACCGAAATTTGTCAGTGTTAGTTCAGTATCGACCGGCATCTGGCCGGACATACCCACCCACAGTGTCCCGGCGCCATCGGAAAAATCCACAACTGTCGTGACCTCATCGCCGACCACAAGAGTGCCACCCTGTGTCAATGCAACTAATCCTGGGCCTGACACGCCTTCGATGACGGTAGTGTGAGCACTCTGAATGGTCCCATTGTTGATAAATCCGGCTATTGAGTCGGCGGCAAGAATGTAAGCGTCAACTATAAGCCCATTGTTGATCCCGCCATTGATTTCCAGATGGTTCTCTGTGTATGACCCGCCACCCACGATGGTCCCATCATTGATGACCGACGGCATAACGAAATTCGGATACACCCGGGCATAAATGAGCCCTCCAGCACCAACCACAACCGTCCCGGCAATTCCTTGGCCCTGCGCACCGACCGTCAAGCTTGATGTACTGTCGAGAACCACCCTGGTTGACGTCAAATTCATGCTACCGACGTCGATGGTCGCGCCATTTCGGAACAACGCCGCCCCATAAGCGATGAACAAGTCTCCCGCCAAAGTCACGTTAGCCCCATTGACCACCAGGGAGTTTCCGCTGATCCCTACGAGGGAGTCCCCCGTCAGAGCGCTCCCAGCGCCGATGCTCAGACGGCCCACGGGAGGGTCGGCGAGGTGATCGCGGTTGTTGAGCCACACTGCATCGACAACAAATGTGCCGTCGAGAACGACATCGCCGTAGATGCTCATGAAGTCCGCAGTGCCAGGCCCCTGGACCACGCTGCTCGCGAAGCCACGCGGAGTTGCAGTTTCCCCCACGATCCGAACGCTGTCCTCGGGTCCCGGAACAGCTACTCCCCCGGTCCAGGATGCAGGATCGTTCCATGAGCCAAGCGCACCGCCAACCCAGCCGTATGATGTCGCCATGACGTAAAATCCATAAATTCGTTTGAAATAATACTGACCGTACGCCTCCCAACGCCGGTATTCCATCCGTACAAATACGTACGCCAATACAACGATACAAATATCGAAAATGCGCTGAATGTGGTGTCCAGCTATGGCCGTCCGCGTGCCAGCCAACACCGGCCAAAGCAAACAACGCACCACCGGCGGAGCCTCCCCCGCCGGTGGTCCCGTTGCCTACCCGATCGGCGGCTTGCGGCTCGCCCAGTTGGTCGCCCGCTCATACGCCGCCGCCACGCGGAACACCGTGGCTTCGTCAAAATTACGGCCAACGAACTGCACCGATGTCGGCAACCCGGTTGACGCCAGGCCCGACATCATCGCGATCGCCGGATGGCCCGTGGTGTTGAACGGCGTGCGCGCCTGCCGCGGATAGGTCCGATTCGTCTCCACGTCGTCATGGATGTTGCTCGCGGGGTCCATCGAACTCGCGCACATCAGGACGTCGTAGTCCCGCATCACGTCCTCCACCGCCGCGATCAACTGCAATCGCCGCCGCTGGGAACTCACATAATCCCCCGCGTTGAGGAAGGCCCCGGGCATCAGGCGGCGGCGCGCCAGCTTGCCGTAGTCACCGGGACGGGTGCGCAGCCAGGGGGCATGGATCGACCAGGCCTCACTGCCCAGGATCACCCGGTTGATGCCGGAGAACTCGTTCAGCGAGGGCAGTGTCACCGAGTGGACCTCCGCCCCCTCCGCCTGCAGCACGCGCGCGACGTCTTCCAGCGCGGCGGTCACCTCGGGGTGGGCCGGCATGTCCTTCTCATGGAAATGACGGACGAAGCCGATCCGCAAATCCCGCACGCCCCGGCCGAGCAGGCGGCCGAAATAACGGGACTGGGTGGCGGCACTGCCCGGGTCCTCCGGGTCATACCCGGCGATGGTGTCGAGCATCAGGGCATTGTCCGCCACCGTGCGCGTCAGCGGCCCGACGTGATCCAAGGTATAGGACAGCGGGAAGACCCCGCGCCGGGACACCAGCCCATAGGTCGGCTTCAACCCGACGATCCCGCAGGCGCTGGCCGGATTGCGGACCGATCCGCCGGTATCCGTGCCCAACGCCATCGGAAACAGCCCAGCCGCGACGCCCGAACCAGACCCCGACGAAGACCCCCCGGGATGATGATCCGGATTCCACGGATTCCGCGCCGCCGGGAACGGCAGATCGTGGCTCGGCCCCCCGATCGCGAATTCATGAGTCGACAGCTTGCCGATCATGATCGCGCCCGCCTGGCGCAGCTTCTGGATCACGACCGCATC
>CANJSR010000242.1 GCA_947476855.1 Acetobacteraceae bacterium | reverse complement strand
GGTGGACGACGACCGGAACATCCTCACCAGTGTCCAGATGACACTGGAGCAGGAAGGCTTCCAGGTCCGCACCTTCACCGACGGCGAAAGCGCGTTGCAGGGCATGAACGCCCGCCCCGTCGACCTCGCCGTGCTGGACGTGAAGATGCCGCGGATGGACGGGATGGAGCTGCTGCAACGCCTGCGCCAGCGGACCTCGATGCCGGTGATCTTCCTGACCTCCAAGGATGAGGAAGTGGATGAGCTGATGGGTCTCCGCCTCGGCGCGGACGACTACATCAAGAAGCCGTTCAGCCAGCGCCTGCTGCTGGAGCGTATCCGCGCGTTGCTGCGCCGCAATGAGGCAAGTAGAGCGGAGGGAAGCGGGGCGGCGCCGACGGGCGTGATGACGCGGGGGGATCTGGTGCTGGACGACACCAAGCACCAATGCACCTGGCGCAGCGAGGACATCCAGCTCACGGTCACGGAGTTCCTGCTGGTGAAGGCGCTGGCCGCGCGCCCCGGCATGGTCAAAAGCCGCGACCAGTTGATCGACGCGGCCTATGGCGACAGCGTCTATGTCGATGACCGCACGATTGACAGCCACGTGAAGCGCGTGCGCAAGAAGTTCCGAGACGTGGACGACACGTTCAACCAGATCGAAACCCTGTATGGCATCGGCTATCGCTACAAGGAGCGTTGAGTGCCCGACGGCGCCAACCTGACCACCCCACAGGCCGCTCCCTCGGGCCAGACGCTGCGGTTCCGGGATGGGTGGGTCTCCCCCCTGCTGCGGCGCATCCTTTTGGTGAACGCGCTGCCGCTGGCGTTGCTGGTCGTGGCGCTGCTGTATCTGGATCAGTACCGGAACGGGCTGCTGGAGGCGCAGATCGGCGCGCTGCGTGAACAGGCGCGGGTCTTTGCCGGCGCGCTGGCGGAAAGCGCCGTCCGCACCACCGACCCCGAGCATCCGCGGCTGGTGCCCGAAGTCGCTCGGTCGTTGCTGCGCCGCCTGACCGAACCGACGCCGGACGCCCAGGCCAAACTGTTTGCCCCCGATGGCGCGACGCTCGCCGACTCCCGCATCCGCGACACGCTGGGCGGGCAGGTCGTGATCGATCCCCTACCCCCGCCCCCCGATTACGGGCGGGTGTTCGGCTGGATCAGTTGGGCCTATGACTCGGTCACCGCCTGGCTGCCCAACCAGCGCCCCGTCCCGACGGTCGAAGGCCAGGACTGGCAGTTGGATGTGAAGGAGGAAGTGCGCCTCCGCAGCGCCAACGACAGCCGGGAAACCCCGCCCTATATCCGCCGCACCCGCGACAACCGCCTGCTGGTGACCGTGGCCGTGCCGGTGGAGCGGGACAAGAAGACCGTCGGCATCATCTCCCTGACGCGGGAGGCGCGGGAGGTCGATGCGGGCCTGTTCACCGTGCGGATGTCCATCCTGGCGCTGTTCGGCATGGCGCTGGCCCTGACCGTCCTGCTTTCGTGGTACCTGTCGTTGACGATCGCGCGCCCGATCCTGCGGCTGGCCGGCGCGGCGGCGGACATGCGGGAGGGCAAGGGGCGAACAGGCAGTGTGCCGGCGTCCTTGCTCGCCCGCCGGGATGAGGTGGGGGCACTGGCGACGGCACTATCCGATTCCGCCACCGCGCTATGGGCCCGGATGGACGCGATCGAGCGGTTCGCCGCCGATGTGGCGCATGAGATCAAGAACCCGCTGTCGTCGATCCGCAGCGCGATCGAAACCCTGCCCCGAATCGAGGATCCGGCGCGCCAGCGGCAGTTGCTGTCTATCATCGGCCAGGATGTGGTGCGGCTGGACAGGCTGATCAGCGACGTCTCCGATGCGTCTCGCCTGGACGCGGAGTTGTCGCGCGTGACCGCCGAACCGGTGGACGTCGTGCCGATCCTGGAGACGTTGCGGGAGCTCGATGAGGCGACTCGCAACGAAGACGACGACCCGCGGCTGGAGGTGATCGCGCCGCCGGCAGGCGCCCAGGTCTGGGCGGTGCCGGACCGGCTGGTGCAGGTGCTGCACAACCTGATCGGCAACGCGCGGTCGTTCAGCCCGAAGAACGGGCGGATCGTCGTCCGGGTGCGCGATGCGACCGAGATGGTGGAGCTGAGCGTCGAGGATGACGGTCCGGGCATCCCGGAAGCCAACCTGGAGCACATCTTCGACCGGTTCTACTCGGAGCGGCCCAAGAACGAGAAATTCGGCCAGCACTCCGGCCTGGGCCTGTCGATCAGCCGCCAGATCATCGAGGCACTGCACGGCACGATCTCGGCCGGCAACCGGCGGTCGGGCGATGGGAAGGTGCTGGGGGCACGGTTCGTTGTGCGGCTACCGCGCGCTTAGTTCAGAGTCGTGGTTACCGCGCGCGTGATGGCGCGTGGCCACGTTTCTGCCACCCCGTCATGGTGGCCGGAGGGCCACCACCCACGACTTTCCCCTGATGAAAACAGGAGAATCGTGGATGGTGCCCCCGCCGCCCCTACTCCTCCTGCAACCAGCGGGACACGCCGCCCGCGAGGACCGCGCCCACGATCGGCGCCAGCCAGAACAGCCAAAGCTGCGCCACGTACTCGCCACCCGCGAACAGCGCCGGCCCGGTGCTGCGCGCCGGATTGACCGAGGTATTCGTCACCGGGATCGAGATCAGGTGGATCAGCGTCAGCCCCAGCCCGATCGCGATCGGCGCGAAGCCGGCCGGCGCCTTGGACGACGTGCTGCCCAGGATGATGATCAGGAAGAAGAAGGTCGCCACGACCTCCATCACCAGGCACGCGACCAGGCCATACTTGCCAGGGCTCAGCGCCTCATACCCGTTCGACGCGAAGCCGCCCACCGCGAAGCCCGGCTTGCCGGAGGCGATCAGATACAGCACCGCCGCCGCCGCGATCGCGCCCACGACCTGCGCGATGATGTAGGGAACGATGTCGCCCGCCTTGAAACGACCGCCCGCCCACAGCCCGATCGTGACCGCAGGGTTGAAATGACCGCCCGAGATGTGCCCCACCGTATAGGCCATCGTCAGCACGGTCAGCCCGAAGGCAAGCGCCACGCCGGCGAACGCGATCCCGAGTTGCGGAAAGGCGGCGGCGAGGACGGCACTGCCGCACCCGCCGAAGGTCAACCAGAAGGTGCCGAAGAATTCAGCGCCCAGGCGTCTGCTCATGTCCATGTCGGTTTCCTTGTTTCGGCACACTCACCTTGCCAGCCTCTCAAGCCGTTGTTGAGACGTCGACAGAGCCGGTGGCCACTCGTGTAATTTTCCCCGCTCTTGCCAAACGCCTACGCGTTCGGCGCGGGATCGTATCATGTCCAGTCCCACCGTCCAGGCCACAGTGGAACCAAATGTCCGGTAGACACTGGGTTGTTGGAGCACGATCAACCTGACGGAAACCCGAGAACGCGCGCGGGCCTTGCCATTCGCTCATACGATTCGGGGCCGTGCCGATTGCTGGTCGCCCACGCCGCGAACCGGCGGTTGGTTTCCTCCGGACCTGGCAATCTCATGGCGGCGTGGACGGGAAGAACGCTCATCGCGTGGGCCCCAGCCTCTGCGATGCCAGGCGCCTGAACTGCCTTCATCCTACGGATCACAAACCCGCCACCGCGGTTCTGCCTGCATCACGATCCTGGCTCATGCACGGGCATCAACGGCTGCGGCGTCAGGCTGCCCGACGTGTCGTGGCTTCCTCCGAATCGATGGCATACATCATCGAGCATCCGATATTCACTGTCATCAGGGCTGCCCCGGCCATCTTCGGCAGCGCTATCAACGCATCTCCATTGGTCCAGCGGCACATGGCCGTTCCGTCCCGTTCGACGGCCCACCAGCCTTTGGTCAGACCAGGGTGGTCGACAGGCATCTCCCACACATGACCGTCATGTGTCAGCACAACATTCGTGACCGCAACGCCAAGATGCCGACGGTCTTCGAGCCAGGGCCGTGCCAGGGTTGGCGACTGCGCGCGCGACATCAAACGCACATCGCCGGTACCGGCTGGCAACGCGAATACCACCGCGCTGGAACTTGCATGTATCGGCTTGATACTCCGCCCGTCAGCCAGAAGATGGACCTCCGGGTCAGATGTCACATGATGCCGCGGTACCAGTCGGCCCAATGCGACCGCGCGATCGGCGAGCTTCTGCCACACGGGACGGACCCGTGCCTCATCGTAGGCAAATGGTTCGCAAGAGCCGGCTTCGCGGGTCGGCAGATCACCATCGTCCATGGTGGCCGGGTGCAGCATCGGCACGCCGGCATTCGCGAAGAAGCCACGGTTGCCCGTATCAAGATAGCTTTCGGCCGGTAGTCCGTCAGCGATCAGAAGGGCGTGGGCGTCCAGTTCAATATGGTAGTAGTGAACCGCGTCCAGTGCCCCATCAATATAGATCGTCGCGCCATTCACCAACTGCCGAGCCGCGATGAGACAGCCGTCGAGGGAAATCGCGTGATCCTGTGACACGCGAAGATCTCGCGTCGGGATATTCTCGGCGACTGCACCGGCACGGATCACAACCGGCAGGAGCTTGTCCGGCTTCGGATGTCGGATCACGTCGAGGGAACGGTGGCCTATCCACTTGATCCGCTGCCGGTCGCCGTTCCTGGTCAGCACAAACTCACCGACCCGCAGTGTCTCGATCGCCCGCTCTCCGTCGGGGCATGCGATCATCGTACCTTTGACGTAGCAGATCGGAAAGGTGTTATTCGTGAACCCGGTCAGCGTCTGGCCGATCGGGATGCTACCGTTGTTCGTAAACAGAAAATACTGTCCACCTCGCTCCGCGATAGGACCGAGAAGGGACGACTCGTAGCCGACATACGTGTACGTGCCGCCGTAAATCGCATTGACACCCGAGTCAGAGAATGTGACGTCGAACGTCTCGCCGACCGAAACAACGCCGTCATTCACGGCCTCGACAGAACTTGAGCCGCTGTTGGCAATGAGCGCATCAACCTTCCCGGTGACGCTGTTGCCATTCGGATCAAGCTCATACAGAAAGTCCGCCAGGAACGTAGCCGTTGCGCGCTGTTATCCTCTGCGTATATTTGATTCTTCCGAGAAAATTCTTACACGCCGAGGCCATCTCCGCGCAACATGTTATTCCGCCATCGGCAAAGAAACGGGCCGAAAATGCGGGATGACCTGAACATGTCGTAAAATGACGACGCATGACATTTCAGATCAAACCGTCGAGCCTCAGTCAAACAACGACAGATCGATCACATCCCCCATCCGGTTCAGCCCGATATCCCCCGGATGCAGGTGATCCCCGTTGTCATAGACTGGCAACATCCGCGCCGGATGCGACGGGTCCCGCAACTCGGCGTCGAAATCAATCACCGCGTCGAAGGCGCCGCTGCCCCTGATCCATTCATTGACGGCCAGCCGCTTCGCCTCCCCCTCCAGCGTATAGGCGCCGCGGAGAAAGGTTTCGTTCTCAAACGGCGTGAGCGTCCCGCCGAAGATCTTGATCCCGCGCGCATGCGCCCGGATCGTCATCTGCCGCAGCCCGTCGATCATGCCCTGCGCCGTCACCGTCTCCGACGCCAGACCACGGCGGTTGCGGATGTCGTTGATCCCCAGCACGATGATCGCGTGGGTCACCCCCGGCGCGGCCAGCACGTCGCGGTCGAACCGCCGCACGCCGCTCTCCCCCCTGATATCGTTCAGGATCCGGTTCCCGCCGAGGCCCTGGTTCATCACCCCCAGCTTCCGCCCGCCCCGCGCGATCAGCCGCCGAGCGAGCTGGTCCGGCCAGCGGCAAAAAGCGTCGTGGGTGGAGATATTGCCGTCCGTGATCGAATCCCCGAACGCAACAATCCCCCCTGTCCCGACAGGCGCCACCACATCCACACCCGCCAAAAAATACCAATCATCCACCGCTCGGCTTGCCGGTATGATCGCATCCCCGGTAAAATCCCCCGGCGGAGACACATAGTTTATCTGCCGAGCATAACGGCCGGTGACGCCGAAACTGGCCGGCAGTTCGTCAGGCAAGTAGATACTGACCGCCAGGTCCGCCAGCGGCGCGACCGTCAGCGCCACCGGATCACTGATCAGGAACGACCCGGTCGGCACCACGGCGGACGGCGATCCGTTGAAGGTCAGCACACGATCGGTGCCCGCCACGGTCGCCGGCCCCATGCCCGCCCGCAGCGCGACCCTCGCCGCCCCGATACGGAGCTTGTCGTTGCCATGCGCGTTGGAAATCCGCACCCGGATCGTCTCGCCGCCAATGCTCACGCGCGGGAACATGCGGATGGTCGGCGCGCTCAGCGCCACGCCGTCCGCCGGCGCGGGCGTCGCCGCCCAGGTTCCGACCCAATTTTCTGCCGTCATTGTTTCTCTCCCCTACCCGATCGCCGGCCCGACATAGGCCGAGGTCGGCCGGATCATCCGACCCGTCTTTCGTTGCTCCAGCGCATGCGCGATCCAGCCGGCGGCGCGTCCGACCGCGAAGACCGGGGTGAAACCCTGCCGGGGGATGCCCACCGCGTCCAGCAGCAGGGCGGCCATGATCTCGACATTCGGAGGCAGCTTGCGGCCGGGCTTCACCCGCTCGATCGCCTCGGCCACGGCGGCTTCCAGGCGGCGCGCAAAGGCGAGGCGCCCGGCCATCGGCCCCATGCGGTCCAGCGCCTGCCGCATCGCCTCGGCCCGCGGATCGTTGCCGCTGAAGACACGGTGGCCGAAACCCATCAGGCGTTCCCCGCCGCGCAGCTTGGTTTCCAGCCAGAAGGTCAGGTCCGCCTGCTGTTCGGCCGCGTCGATCAGGTCGAGCGTCGGCCCCGGCGCCCCGCCATGCAGCGCACCGGTGAACGCCGCCCAGGCCGCCAGCACGGCCGCGGCCAGCGACGCGTGGGTGGAGGCGACGCAGCGCCCGGTGAAGGACGACGCCGACAACCCGCTTTCCCCCATGACGGTGAAATAGACATCGAGCGCGGCCATCATCTCGGGTGAGGCGGGCGCGCCATGCAGCATCCGCAGCAGGTCGCCCGCGGTCGAAAGCGTGGGGTCGGGGGCGATGGCAGGCTGCCCGGCCTCGGCCCGCAGCAGCGCCGGCACCGCGACGGTCAGCGCCCCCAGCAGGTCGGCCGGCGCCGCCGTGTCGGGCTGGGCGGCCAACGCGAGGCGCATACCTTCGTACAACGGCCGCCCCTGGGCGAGCGGCATCCAGCGTGGCAGGTCCCCGAACGCGGCGGCGCGCGCCTGGCCGAGGGCGGCGGTCATCCCCGCCCGCGTCAGGCCCTCCCCCGCGAAGCCGTCCCACAGCAGGGCAACCATGCCCTCATACCCATGGTTGGCGACCAGGTCGGGCAGGTCGTGGCCGCGCACCCAGACCATGCCGTTGTTCCGGTCCGTGTGGCTCAGGATCGTTTCGTCGGCGACGACGCCATCCAGCCCGCTGCTCATGCGCTTCACC
>CANJSR010000241.1 GCA_947476855.1 Acetobacteraceae bacterium | reverse complement strand
GCCGACTGGGTCAGGTTCCCGGCCCCGTCGCCGCGTTGGACGCCGATGATCAGGTCATCGAAGCCGTCGCCGTTGAAATCCCCGGCCGAGGCAACGGCCTGGCCCACGTTGTCGCCAGCATCCGCGCCGAAGATGGTGAAGCCGGCCGCGCCGAGCGAACCCATGTCGATACCGGCGCCAAACCCGCCGGCCTTGCCGAAGATGACCGTGGCCTCCCCCGCCTTGGCGGCGGACACGTCGCCGTAGGGCGCGCCGATCACGATGTCGGCGAAACCATCGCCGTTGAAGTCCCCGGCCGAGGCGACGGATCGGCCGAACCGGTCGATGCCATCCCTGCCATACAGCACGAAGCCACCGGTGCCCGCGGCGATGGCGTTCAGGCTGATGACCGCGCCGAAGCCGCCGGCCTTGCCGAAGACGACATAGCTCTCGCCCGCCTCCGGCCGGTTGTTCGTCGGGCCATCACCGTTGTGCGCGCCGATGATGATGTCGTCGAAACCGTCGCCGTTGACGTCGCCGGCCGAGGCGACCGAAGACCCCGCCTGGTCAAATGCCTCCCGCCCGGTGAGGACGAAGCCGGTGGCGCCGTCGCCGGTCGGGATGGTCGCGAGGTCGATGGCCGCTTGCCGCCAGGTGACCGCGTTCTTGACCTCCAGCGTCCCCTGCCCGCTGACATAGGTGGTGTAGCCAAACGCGCTGCCGACCCGCAGCCAGTTGTCGGTCGTGACGCGGATCGCGTTCCCAGGGTTGCCGTCCACCCGCAGGGTGTTGCTGGTATCGGAAAGATTCAGGACATCCCGCGCGGTCATGCGGAGCGTTCCACCGAGGCTGAAGCCCAGGTTGATCCGCTCGATCCCCTGGATCCGGTTGTCGGCAATCGTGGTCAGGTCGAGGGTGGCGCCGGCCCCATTCAACTCCAGCGTATCGATGCCGCTGCCCCCCATGACGCGGCGGAACGTCATGCCTCCAATGGAGAGCAGGTCGTTTCCGGCGCCACCGATAAGGACGTCGGCGCCGCCATTGCCGACCAGCCTGTCGTCGCCCACTCCGCCGACCATGATATCGGCGACGGTCGTTCCGACCAGCGTCTCCGATGCGTCCGAGCCGGCTTTCGTGACGGTCTTGGTGAAGTCGCGCCCGAACAGGACGTAGGTCTCTCCGGCATAGAGCCGCCCGCTGCCGGGCGTGGCATTGCGCGCGCCGATGACCAGGTCATCGAAGCCGTCGCCGTTGATGTCCCCGGCCTAGGCGACGGAGGAGCCGGACGCGTCGTAGCCGCCGTCGCCCCGGATGACGAAGCCGCTCACGCCGTAGGCGATCTCGCTCAGGTCGATCGGCGCGCCGGAGCCATTGGCACTGCCGAACACGACGTAGGTGTCGCCAGCGTAGCCGCCATAGGAGCTGGGGGATTGGCGCCGATCCCGCCGGGCGCGCCAATGATCAGGTCGTCGAAGCCGTCGCCGTTGATGTCGCCGGCCGAGGCCACCGAATCGCCCGACCGGTCGAACGAAGCGCGCCCGCGAATGACCAGACCGCCGGTGCCCGCCGCGACCGTGGCGAGATCGACACTGGCACCGAAACCCGTGGCCTTGCCGAGGACGAGGTAGGTCAGACCGATCTCGTACCGGTTGAAGATCGGGCCATCGCCAAAGCGCGCGCCGATGACCAGGTCGGCGAAGCCGTCGGCGTTGAAATCCCCCGCGCCGGCGACCGAGACCCCGGACTGGTCCCCACTCACCACATTGGCGCCCTGGCCGTTGATCACGAAACCGCCCGTGCCGGCCGCGATCCGGGAGAGTTCGATGGTCGTGCCGAAACCGGTGGTGCGGCCGAAGACGACATAGGTCTCTCCGGTCTCGGCCTTCCCGTTGGCCAGACCGTCGCCGTACGGCGCGCCGATCAGCAGGTCATCGAGCCCATCGCCGTTGATGTCCCCGGCGGAGGCCACGGAATAGCCGGACCCGTCCCGCGCGTCGCGCCCGCGGATTGTGAATCCGCCGGTCCCGGCGCCGACCTCGGCCAGGTCCAGCCGCGGGTCCAGCCACGACGCCTTGCCGAACAGCACATAGGTGGTGCCGGCATCGGTCTTCCCACCCGGATCGGCCGAGGGCGCGCCGATGACGACGTCATCAAAGCCATCGCCATTGATGTCCCCGGCCGAGGCGAGAGAGAACCCCGCGCCCTCACCCGCGACCGCGCCATGGAGGACCACGCCCCGCAGCGGCTTGCCGACGTTGTGGAGGCCGAACGAGATATCGGACAGGTCGATGCGTTCGCCAAAGGCGTAGCGGTCGGCGGTGCCGAAGACGATGTAGCTGTCGCCCGCGCCTGGCCTCGCATTGTCGTCGGCGTCGCCGTTCGGCGCGCCCAGCAGCATGTCGTCGAACCCGTCGCCGTTGACATCGCCGGCCGAGGCCACGGACCAGCCGGTGAAATCGCCCGGGTCCATGCCATTGATGACGAAGCCGTGCTCCCGGTTGCCGGTGGCGATCGCCCCGAGGTCGAGCGGCGCTCCGAACCCGCCGGCCTTGCCGTAGATCACATAGCCCGCCCCGGCCGTGACCAGCTCGGTGTGATCGATCGTGTCGATAACGTTGACGAAATGGGCGCCGATGATGATGTCGTCGAACCCGTCGCCATCGATGTCGCCGGCCGACCGGACCGAGACGCCTGACTGGTCGTAGTCCTTCGCGCCCTGGATCACGAAGCCGCCCGTCCCGGCGGCGACATCCGAGAGATGGATCGACGGAACACCAAGCAGGCCGGTGACGGAAATGGCGGTCGCGATGCTGACCGTCGCCTGACCCTGGGTGTAGGCCCTGTAGCCGCCGGCTGTCTCGCCCGCGATCCACGGCTCTCGGGACAGGAACACGCTGTCGCCGGCATTGCCGTCCACGCGCAGGGCGTTGCTGGTGCCGGAGAGGTTCAGCACTTCCCGATAGGTCAGCGTCAGCCCGTTATCGCCTGTGCCGGTCAGGTCGATCTGCTCGATCCCCTGGATGCGGAGGTCGGAGATCGCGTACAGGGTCAGGTAGGTGTCGCCTCCGTCGAGCGCCAGCGTATCGGTCCCGCCGCCGCCATCGACGCGCCGGAAGGACCGGTCGGAGACCCGGATGGTGTCGTCGCCCGAGCCGCCGATCAGCGTATCCGCGCCGCCGCGGCCGATCAGCGTGTCGGCGCCCTGGCCACCGACCATGACATCGGCGCCGATCGTGCCGGTCAGCGTGTTCGCGGCAATGGTCCCGGCATGCGTCACCGAGCCGGTGAAGTCGCGGCCAAGCAGGACATAGGCCTCACCCGCGCCGGACGTGACGTTGCCCGCGCCGGCACCATTGGAATCACCAATGATCAGGTCATCGAAGCCATCGCCATTGATGTCACCGGCCGAGGCGACCGAACCGCCAGCGAAATCATAGGCGTCTTCATTGAAGATCCCGAACCCGCTGGTACCGGCCGCGATGGCCGAGAGATCGACGCTCGCGCCGAAGCCCGTGGTCCGTCCGAACACCACATAGGCTTCACCGGCATAGGCCGCGGTGTTGAACTCACCATCCGCATGCCGCGCGCCGATGACCAGGTCATCAATGCCATCGCCGTTGATGTCATCCGCCGAGGAGACGGAGATCCCGGCCAGATCGTAGTTGTCGATGCCGCGCAGGACGAAACCGCCCGTGCCGGCCGCGACGGCAGCCAGGTCTATCCGGGCACCGAACCCATGCGCCTTGCCGAAGACCACATAGCTTTCATTGGCGAAGGGCGCGCCGATGATCAGGTCGGCGAAACCATCGCCATTCACGTCGCCCGCCGAGGCGACGGCGGAGCCCGACCCGGAATTGGCCGAACGGCCAACGATGCTGAACCCGTCGAAGCCATCGCCAAAACTCGCCAGATCGATGCTGGCGCCGAAACCGCCGGCCTTGCCGAATATGACGGTGGTCACGCCAACGTCCACGATCCCGCTGGCCGGGTTATTGGCGCGATTGGCGGCGACGATCAGGTCGTCGAAGCCATCGCCGTTGATGTCTCCGGCCGAGGCGACGGCGTCGCCGGACTGATCGCCGGCCTGGCCACCACGGATGACAAACCCGCCAGTCCCCACGGCGACCGAGGCCAGGGAGAGTTCGGCGCCAAACCCGCCGGCCTTGCCGAAGACAACATAGCTTTCCCCAGCGTCCGCCTTCGCGTTGCCGGCCGCGTCGGCCAGAAAGGCGCCGATGATGAAGTCGTCAAAACCGTCGCCGTTGATGTCACCGGCCGAGGCCACCGATTGGCCGAGGAGGTCGCCGGCATCAATGCCATGGAGGATGAAACCACCGGTGCCCGCGGCGATCGTCGTCAGATCGACGGTGGCACCAAACCCGGTCGTCTTGCCGAACACGACATAAGCTTCGCCCGCGCTGCCTTTGGTATTGGTCGGTCCATCGGCATCCCGGGCCCCGATGATGATATCGGCCAGGCCGTCGCCGTTGACGTCGCCCGCCGACGCCACCGATGCGCCGGCCGAGTCGAGCGCATCCCGCCCCCAAAGGGCGAAGCCCCCGGTTCCAGCCGCGATCGCGCCGAGGTGAACGCTGGCGCCGAACCCGTTCGCCTTGCCGAAGACGACATAGGCCTCCCCGGCATCGAACCTGGTGTTGCCGCCTGTATCACCCCGCACCGCGCCGATGACCAGGTCGTCGAAGCCATCGCCGTTGATGTCGCCGGCCGAGGCGACCGAACCGCCGAACGCATCACCGCTGTTCTGGCCATAGAGGACAAAGCCCCCTGTGCCGGCAGCGAGATCCCGTAGCCTGATCGGCGATACCGCCATTCTCCCCCCTGTTAGGACGGCGCGTCCTGGCCGCTTCTCGATTTTGGGGTGGCGGGCATTCCTGAACCCAGCATCAGGGGCGTGTCGGATCTACCGACTGAGACAGTTGAGCGTTGCAACTAAATTGTCACATGATGCAATAAATTGTCAATGGGCGGAATAATTTTGATCCCGGTATGCCATTTCGAGTGTGGGATTTGGTATTATCGTCAGAGATTCATGGGGCGGCCCCTTGCCGCATCGCATTCGGTGATTGGCGACTCGGGGTTGGCCGGTCCTTTCATAAGGAACATCGGCACGTGGCCTGACACTTCTATCGAGGCTGTGTCGTCGGTTGGGACCGCAGGGGCCGCACCTGCGTCATTCAACCCTTGGGCTGCGAAAAAAAGAAAATAGGTCACTCGCGATCAATGTGCCGCCCAATTGGCAATCGTGCCAACTGCCGACTTCGGCCACCGCACCGCACCGGGAGAAGCCCTGCGCTCACCTGCGCCAGAAGGCTCGGCCGTTCCGATCCTGGATCAATTTGAGGGGATTGGCGGCGGCGGCATGAATTTTCCGCCGCCGTGTTTGCCGCGTCTCCGGTCGGGCTGCGCCCTCGTTACGCCGCGCCAAACACGGCAGTCCGGAACGAACCCGGCAGGAACCCACTGATCGTTCGCGGGAGACTGTTCACACAACAGGGGCCAGTTCTAGGCTCGTGTGGGCTGGTATTATTCTGTATCAGTTGGTTGATACGATCACGTGGCGTCCCCGATTGGATTCGAACCAACGGCCCCAGGATTAGGAATCCTGTGCTCTATCCTGCTGAGCTACGGGGACCCACGCCGTCCCCATATACCCGAATCGCCCGAAAAAGCGAAGCCCCACCCTCATCCCCGGGGCAAACGCCCCTCGATCGGATAGGCCGGATCATTGTACCCCGGCGTCGAGGGGTGCCCGGGAGAAACCAGCCGGTCGACCAGCGCTTCGTCCTCCGCATCCAGGCGCACGGACAGGGCGGCGACGTAATCCTCCCACTGCGCCTCGGTCCGCGGGCCGGCGACGGCGCCCGTGATCAGGCGGTTGTTCAGGATCCAGGCCATCGCGAAATGGCTGGGGGCGATACCCCGCGCCTCGGCGTGGGCCGCGATGGTGCGGGCGATCTCCAGGCTCTCGGGCCGCCATTCCGATTCCATCATGCGACGGTCCCGCCGCCCGGCCCGCGTTTCCGCCGGAGGGGCTACGTTCGGCTGGTACTTCCCGGTCAACACACCGCGGGCGAGCGGGCTGTACGGCACCACCCCCAGGCCGAAATAGCCGCAGGCCGGCAGATGCTCGGTCTCCACTTCGCGGTTGAGGGCGTTGTACAAAGGCTGGCTCGCGATCGGCCGGTCGATGCCGATGTCGTCGCAAAGCCGGCAGATTTCCGCCACCCGCCAGCTTCGGTAGTTCGAGACGCCGAAGTAGCGGATTTTCCCCGCCCGGATCAGGTCGGCCAGGGCATGCACCGTCTCGGCCAGCGGCGTCGCGTGGTCTTCCTTGTGCAGGTACAGCAGGTCGATCACCTCGGTATCCAGCCGGCGCAGGCTGGCTTCGACCGCATGCTGGAGGTGCCGGCGGGACAGGCCGCGCGCGTTCGGCCCCTGCCCTGTCGGATTGGCGCATTTCGTCGCCAGCACCCACCAGGACCGGTCGGCCTTGATCGCCCGCCCGACCACTTCCTCAGACCGGCCGCCGGTATAGCCATCGGCCGTGTCGATGAAGTTGATCCCCTGCTCCCGCGCCCGCGCGACGATGCGACCGGCGGTTGGCTCGTCGGTTGGGCCGCCGAACATCATTGTGCCCAGGCACAAGGGCGAAACCTTCACCCCGCTACGCCCCAATGACCGGTATTCCATCCCCATTCTCCGTCTCGTACGCCTCTTCCTGCTGTGCAGCATACACCGGAGGGCGTTCAATAGCGCGATGGCGAATCGCAGCACGAGCCAGCCGAGCCTGGCGGAATTGTTCATGGGTTTTGTGCATATCGGGCTGGTGAGCTTCGGGGGCGGCCTCGCGGCCTGGACCCGGCGGGAGGTCGTCGAGCGCAAGGGCTGGCTGGAGGACCACCAGTTCATCTCGGGCTACGCGCTGTCCCAGCTCGTGCCGGGTGCGACGAACGTGAACCTCGCGGTGTTCATCGGCACGCAGTTGCGGGGCCTGCCCGGGGCGATCGCCTGCTTCTGGGGCCTGACGCTGGTGCCCCTGGTCATCGTACTGATCCTGGGTGCGCTGTATATCGGGGCACAGAACATGCCGGGCGGGGAATGGTTCAGCCGAGGCCTGTCGGGGATGGGGGCGGTCGCGATCGGCATGAACCTCGGCCTCGGCATCCGGCTGGCGAGGCGCAACATCCGGGGCGTGCCACCGTTCCTGATCGTGGGCGCGATCACCCTGGCGATCGGCATCCTGGGCTTCCGCCTGCCCCATGTGCTGGCGGTGGCCATGCCGGTCAGCCTGCTGATCGCCTGGCTGGGGCGCGGCCGATGATCACGACCCTGGTCCAGCTTGCGCTGCTGTTCTCCTTCCTCTCGATGCTGGCTTTTGGCGGCGGGGCGGGCGTGATCCCCGACATGCAGCACGCCGCGGTCGACGTGTATGGCTGGATGACCGCGCGGGAGTTCCTGGACATGTTCGCGATCTCCCGCGCCGCGCCAGGG
>CANJSR010000240.1 GCA_947476855.1 Acetobacteraceae bacterium | reverse complement strand
GGCCTTCCACATCGGTCTCCATCAGCAACTGCACCACGGCCTCCGCCACGCTGCGGAGGAAATCGCCGTCGCCGGCTTTGGCCAGCAACTCCGCCAGGGGTAATCTGTCGTCGGTCATCGGGTCCTCTTTGGTTCGGCTGAAGCGTCGCAACGCCACCATAGCCGTTCGATCCGGTGCCTCCCGAAGCCGGCTCGGGTGCCGCCAGGGGCCGGGGGTTGCACGCAACACGCCACGGGTTACCGGATGGGCCGTCGACCAGGCACGGTCGTCCTCCGCCGGTGCGATGGCACGACGATCACGACCATGGCGCGGCAGTCGTCCGGCGTTGACCGGGCACGCCAAGGATGAATGCCGCCGGCGGCATACGCGACACCCCTGTTACAATGGAAACCGAGGGCGGCACGCCGCGGCACCATCGCGAAACAATCAGCCAATACGGTCTGGTCATCGAAGGAAGCCAACGGGGCTTCCGGAAACGCCAGGAACCATGACCATGATCAAGACCTTCGCTCTGTTCGCCCTGGGTGCCGCGCTGCTGGTCGGTGCGACCCCGTCTTTCGCCGGCACCTTCCCGAACGCCGCAGCCATGAACGCGGCTTTCCCAAACGCCGCGGCCATGAACGCGGCCTTTCCGAACGCCGCAGCCATGAACGCGGCCTTCCCGAACGCCGCAGCCATGAACGCGGCCTTTCCGAACGCCGCAGCCATGAACGCGGCTTTCCCGAACGCCGCGGCCATGAACGCGGCCAGCCCGACGGGCGATGCGATGCCCTTGCAGGTCCGCATGGACCAGGTGGTCAACGACGTGCGCGTCATCGGCATCACGCTCCCGCCGACCCGCTGATCCGTCCAGGCCTCGTCCCCACACCGGGGGCGAGGCCGACCACCCTTCCCTCCCGATGCCGCGAGACCGCCATGAGCACCGCCCCAACCACTTCCTCCCGCGCTGCCGCGTCCCTTTCCCGAGTCGCGATGATCACCGCGGTCTCGCTCGGCATCGCCTATGTCGGCACTGTTGCCCTCGCATCCCTCCGGGCCCTGGTCAGCGGGACGACACCGGGCCACGAGGTCCTTCTCAGCCTGCCCTTCGAGTCGGATGGCTGGATCTATCCCGCCGTGCTGGCGGGGGTGCTGTTGGTCGAGGGATGGGCACATGGCTGGCACACCCACCCGCTGCGCCGCTCGATCGTCGAGAACGAGGGATCGCACCGCACCGACCTCTTCTACGTGACCGGCTACCTCACGGGCCTGGTCAAGCTACTGATCGTGATCATGAGCCTGGGCGCGGCCGAACTGTTCGACGCTGCCGTATCGCTGGCCCCCTGGCGCATCGCGGCGGACTGGCCGCTCTGGCTTGCCGTACCGATCGCCTTCATCCTGGCCGACTTCGCGCAGTACTGGATGCATCGCCTGATGCACACGAAGCTGATGTGGCCGCTGCACGCCGTGCACCACGCAGCGACGGACATGACGGCGTTCACCGCGATTCGTCATCACCCGCTCGACATCTTCCTGGGCGGAGTCGCCGCCACGGTTCCGCTCGTGCTGATTGGGTTCTCCGCGCAGGTGGCGACCCTTGCGACAGTGCTGATGGTGCTGCAGGGCACGATCGCCCATTCCTCCGTGCCATGCCCGCTATGGCTGCAATACGTGTTGGCCGGACCTGACGCGCACCGCATTCACCACGCCAGCGACCCTGATCTGTTCAACCACAACTTCTCCCGCCTGGCGCTGTGGGACCAATTGTTCGGCACGTTCCGCCTCATGGATGCAAGCCATATCGCGACGGGCGTCGAGGACCACGACTGCGACACCGGCCGCCCGGTCCGTGACCTTTGCGTGGCCACCCGCGCCTGGCTTCTGGGTCTGCGCGCCGCGGTCGGACCACGCCCTCGGATAGCCCGCGCCGGCATCGCGCTGGCGATGCTGACGACCGGCCTGGCCGCCTCGGCACAGGCACAGGCACAGGCACAGGCGCCAGTCGCCATCACGCAGGTCGCCGCCGAGGGCACGCAATTCCGCGTCGCCCTCAGCGATGGTCGTGTTCTCCGATCACCCGACCTCGTCGGCGCCCGCCTTGCCATCGCCACCCCGGCTGGCCCGATCACGATTCGCATCGACGCGGTCGAGAGCGACCCCGACGCCCGGACCGATGATGTCTGGCTGCACACCCTGCTGGTCGAGCAGCCAGACGGCACGGCCGTCAACCTGTGCATGCCCGGGCCGGATGGGCGCCAACAAGCCTTTCCGCTCGCGTCCCGCATGCGGGCGGATGGCGGCACCGAGAATACGGCACCCGAGCAGTTCGATCTGCTGTGCTCCGCCGGCGCGCGGGCGAAATGCGTCCGCTTTGGCTACCGTCCCTGGGACACGGCGCTGGAGCCGCTCTACAACGCCTGCACACGCATGGTGCGCGCGGACTACTGCGGAGAGGGCGAAGCCACCACCTTGACCGGCATGTCAATCGATCTCTCCGACGATCGTGGCGTTCAGACGGCGGACAACCTGCCCGACCAGACCTTCGAGGCCGGCTGGACGGCTGAGGGCGCAGTATGCGTGAACCACGTCCGGGTGAAGGAGAACACCTCGCTGGCCAAACTGGCGCTGTCCTGTCCCCGACTGGCCGACCGGCTTGGTTCAACCTGCACACCCGAGGCCGCCCGTTCGGCTGGCGCGGTGCTGTTCAACCGATCCAGGCCGTGAGGAGGGTACGGCCATGGTGAACGCAATTGCGGATCGTGTCCCACCGAGTGGTGTAGGAACGCCGCCGGGGATGAACTGGCGAGTAGGGTTGTCGCTCCCAAGCGCTCTGGCAGCACCGGCGTCGAGAAGGGTTTGGGCTATTGCTCGCCGGTCGATCTCCAGCCAAACGGCATCGGGAGATTCCTGCTGATCACCAAACCACCCTCGCCAATGCTCGAACTGACGGGAGAGATGCGTTGCAGTCCCCCCGAAATCCAAAAGGCTGACGCTGTCGAACATTTTGCAGAGGGCGTTGATACATTTTTGCCTGGACACGCTGATCTCGCGATCATTTACGATCCCTTTGAATCCAACGTCGCCATTGGCATGCCAAAGCTTGCGATCCAGAGCAGCCCACGGAGATGTTGGGAGGCCCGGACTATCCAAAGGCTGTTCCTCCTATTCCGTAGTGCCAGTTCAATATCCTGATTGGCAGCGGTGGTGTCGCCGACCGACATATGCGCGGCATACCTTCAACCAACTGACATCCGTGGCGCCGGCGCGTCGTCGCTGGCATAGAGTGCCGCTGAACTCTCACCACGCCGACACGCGCCAAGGGACCATCGGATGAACCTGTACAGCCTGCTGCAAAAACGCGCCGCCGCCGGTCGCCCTGTCCGCGTCGGCCTGATCGGCGCCGGGAAATTCGGCTCCATGTTCCTCTCCCAGGTCCCCACCACGCCCGGGCTTCAGGTCGCCGCCATCGCCGATCTCTCGCCCGACCGTGCCCGCGCCGCCTGCCGTTCGGTCGGCTGGGACGAAGGACTGATCGCCGCCACGCGCATCACCGATGATGCCATGGCCATGATCGCCTCCCCGGACGTGGAAGTGATCGTCGAGGCCACCGGCCACGCCCCCGCCGGCATCGCCCATGCCCGCCATGCGATCGCCAACGGCAAGCACATCGTGATGGTGAACGTGGAGGCCGATGTCCTCGCCGGCCCCCTGCTCGCGCGGGAAGCCGAACAGGCCGGCGTCGTCTACTCCCTGGCCTATGGCGACCAGCCGGCCCTGATCTGCGAGCTGGTGGACTGGGCGCGGGCCTGCGGCTTCCCCATCATCGCCGCCGGCAAGGGGACCAAGTACCTGCCGGAATACCATGCCTCCACCCCGGATACCGTCTGGGGCTTCTACGGCCTGACACCCGAACAGGCGCGCGTCGGCGGCATGAACCCGCAGATGTTCAATTCCTTCCTCGATGGCACGAAGTCGGGGATCGAGATGGCGGCCGTCGCCAACGCCTCCGGCCTGACGCCCGCGCCGCAGGGGCTGGATTTCCCCGCCGTCGGCACCCACGAACTGGCCGACAAGCTCCGCCCGGGCAACCAGGGCGTGCTGCACCACACCGGCCAGGTGGAAGTGATTTCCTCTCTCCACCGCGACGGCACCACCGTGGCCAACGACCTGCGCTGGGGCGTCTATGTCGTGTTCGAGGCACCGAACGACTACGCGAAACGCTGCTTCCAGGAATACGGGGTGGTCACCGATCCCTCCGGCCGCGTGTCCGCCTTGTATCGCCCGTTCCACCTGATCGGGCTGGAGCTGAACGTGTCGATCCTGTCCGCCGCTCTCCGCAAGGAAGCAACCGGCGCCCCCACCGGCTTCCGCGGCGATGTCGTGTCCACCGCCAAGCGGAACCTCAAGGCCGGAGAGGTCCTGGACGGCGAAGGCGGGGCCTGCGTCTGGGGCAGGCTGATGACCGCGGCCGACAGCCTGCGGGTTGGCGGGCTGCCGATCGGGCTGGCGAACAAGGTGCCTCTGATCCGTGACGTCCCCGCCGGCCAGCCGGTGACCTGGGCCGATGTGCGGATCGACCAGACCGATGCCGCCTATCGCTATCGCCGCCAGATGGAGGCCGCGTTTCCGGCGGGGTGATCCGGAGATCCCGATCGTCGCACTCCGTCGTGCCCGTCATCCCCGCGCTTGTCGCGGGGACCAGTCGCGGCAGGGTGCTGGAGATGGTCCCCGCGACAAGCGCGGGGATGACGGGTAGGGGAACAACCGGGCCACCCCCTGTTTGCCCGCATGACTCACGGCCTGCTACGCTGCTGCCCCTGCCGATCATCCCCCCGGACTCGGCATCCACACGAGAACAAGGCTTGGCGATGGAATTCGGCTGGTATCATGAGTTTCACCGCCAGGCGGACGGCCAGTCCGATACCGACGCCATGGCCCAGGGCATCGACCAGGCGGTCCAGGCCGAGGAATGGGGCCTCGACGCCATCTGGCTGGCGGAAATCCATCAGCAATCCGGCCGCTCGGTCCTGACCGCGCCGCTCACCGTCCTCGCCGCCATCGCCGGCCGCACCACCCGCCTCAAGCTCGGCACCGGCGTGCAGGTCCTGCCACTGGCCCATCC
This sequence comes from Acetobacteraceae bacterium, assembly GCA_947476855.1. Next base: position 2,418 of record CANJSR010000240.1, on the reverse strand, counting down.
CCTGCGGCTGGCCGAGGAGACCGCCACGCTCGACCAGATCAGCCGCGGCCGCCTGCTCCTCGGCGCCGGACGCAGCGGCAACCCGCGCTCCTACGCCGCCTATGGCGTGCCCTACGGCGAAAGCCGGGACCGGTTCTACGAAACGCTCGACATCCTGAAGCAGGCCTGGACGCAGGACGTCTTCTCCTACGAAGGCAAGTTCTGGAGCTTCAACGACGCTCGCGCCGTCCCCCGCCCCTACCAACAGCCGCATCCCCCGATCCTGATCGCCGGCGCCAGTGAGGACACGTTCCCCGTCCTCGGCGCCCTGGGCTATCCGCTGTTCGTCGCGGTGCGCAGCGGCACGCTGTCCGCCCTCGCCCCCGACCTGGTCGCCTACCGGGAGGCCTACACCGCAGCCGGCCATCCGGGACAGGGCCAGATCCATCTCCGCATTGCCATCCATGTGGCCGAGACCGATGCCCAGGCCCAGGAAGAAGCCCGCGCCAGCATGCTGCACGGCTACCGGGCGCTGACCACGCAACTGGAAGGCGCCCCCAACGCGCGCCGGCAGGCCGAACTCGCGACGGTCAAGACCCTGACATACGAAGACATCCTGCGCGACAAGGTCATCATCGGCTCCCCCGACACCGTCGCAACCCGCCTGCGGGGCCTGCAACAGGAACTCGGCATCAACGGCATCCTGGCCGAACTAAATTTCGGCGCCCGCATTCCGGCGCCGGAAATGATGCGATCGTTGCGTCTCCTGTGCCAGGAGGTTCGGCCGCGTCTTCTCTGACCCATCACACCTGACAGGAAAACGGGACGATCCGGGTCATCCCTCGGCACAGGCCACCAAACCCCATTCCCTTGGTGCAAATCCTGTGTCTATCCTGTTGCGGCGCAACACGGAGCGGCGAATGCCACCACCGGCTGGAAGTCAGACCCAAACCCAGGCATCGCCGCATGGCGTGCTTCAAGGTTACGATCCCGGATCATTTTTCTGTGAGATGTTGCGGCCGGGTCAACCATCGCATCCGGGCCTGTCGCTGTTGCTGTCCCGTCTGGCGGCCATGCCGATCGAGTCCCTGCGCCGCCGAGCGTTGGATGCGGAAAGGGATTTGCTGGAAAGGGGGATCACGTTCACGGTTTACTCCGATGCGACGGCGATCGATCGCATCCTGCCGTTCGACCTGATCCCGCGCGTCCTGACACCGCCGGAATGGCACCAGATCGAAACGGGCGTGGTGCAGCGCGTGCGCGCGCTGAACATGTTCCTGCACGACATTTATCACGGCCAGAAGATCATCAAGGACGGGATCATCCCTGCCGCTTTGGTGCTGGGCAACGATGCCTATTGCCAGGCGATGGTGGGCTTCACGCCGCCGCTGGGCACCTATGTCCATGTCTGCGGCACCGACATCGTCCGAGACGACAGCGGCCAGTTCCTGGTGCTGGAGGATAACGCCCGCACCCCGTCCGGCGTCGCCTATGTCGTCGAAAACCGGCACATGACGGCCCGTGTGCTGTCAGACCTCATGACCGGATTGTCCGTGCGCGGCGTCGACGAGTACGGCCTGCGCCTGCACAACGCGATGGTGGATATCGCGCCCGCCGGGGTTTCCAATCCTCAGGTCGTGCTGCTGTCGCCGGGTATCTTCAACTCCGCCTATTTCGAGCATGTGTTCCTCGCGCGCGAGATGGGCATCCCGTTGGTCGAGGGGCGTGACCTGACCGTGGAAGACGGACGGGTCTGGATGCGGACCACGGCCGGGCTGGCGCCTGTCCATACGATCTATCGCCGGCTGAACGACGACTTCCTCGACCCCGCCGTGTTCAATCCCGACAGCATGCTGGGCGTACGCGGCCTGATCGATGCCTGGAAGCGCGGGACTGTGTCCATCGCCAACGCGATCGGCACCGGCGTCGCCGACGACAAGGCGGTCTATGCCTACATGCCTCGGATCATCCGATACTATCTGTCGGAGGAACCGATCCTGCCGAACGTCGATACGCGCATCTGCGCCGAACCCGACGCCCTGGCCTACACGCTGGAGCACCTGCACGAGCTTGTGGTGAAACCGGTCGCCGAGTCCGGCGGCTATGGCCTGATCATCGGCCCGCACGCCACCAAGGCCGAACTCGCCGATTTCCGTGCTCGGCTGAAGGCCGATCCGGACAACTACATCAGCCAGCCCACGCTGAAACTGTCCGTGTCCCCCACACTGACCGATACCGGCGTGGCGCCGCGGCATATCGACCTGCGGCCCTTCGCCATCACGGGGCGTGACACCTGGGTGCTGCCCGGCGGCCTGACCCGGGTTGCGCTGCGGGAAGGCACGCTGGTCGTCAACTCCTCCCAGGGCGGAGGATCAAAGGACACATGGGTGCTGGCATGAGCGACGACGTATTGCCCCGCCACGGCGCCCACCTGATCGC
>CANJSR010000239.1 GCA_947476855.1 Acetobacteraceae bacterium | reverse complement strand
GGGGCGTAGGGTGGCGGATAGTTGATGCGACCCGAGCCCCAAAGCTGATGCACTAACCGACCGCCGGGTCCTTGTCCTGGAAACCCGCTTCTCCGACCTGTCCCACAACGCCACCACCGAAGCCCGTGCCGCCGCGCAAAGTGCCGCCACCCTGGCCGTCGCCGGCGAACGCCGCGACATGGCCGAACGGATCGCCAGGCTTGAGGGTGCCCCGCCGCAACGTCTGGCCCTCGGCCCCGGATAACCCGCTCCCCCACCACGACGACCCATGCTAATCCTCCCGAAATGCCAGATCACACCACGGGAGGCTCCCATCGAAGGCTATGTCGCGACGGTCATCGAGTTCGTGAAGGCGCATCAAGCCTGGGCGGCCCCGATCGTATTCCTCCTGGCCTTTGGCGAGTCCCTGGCCTTCTTGTCCCTCCTGCTTCCCGCCACCGTGATCCTGGTCGCCTTCTCCGGCCTGATCGGCGCCTCCGGCCTGCCGTTCTGGCCGATCTGGGCCGCCGCGGCCTTGGGCGCCATCCTGGGCGACTGGGTCTCCTACTGGGTCGGCTATCGCTACAAGCGGGAGATCGGCAACGTCTGGCCGCTTTCCCGCAATCCCGGCCTGCTGATCCGGGGGGAAGCCTTCTTCCGCCGCTGGGGCACCGCGAGCGTCTTCTTCGGCCGCTTCTTCGGTCCCCTCCGCTGCGTCATGCCCCTGGTGGCCGGGATCATGGCCATGCCCTCCCTGCCCTTCCAGGTGGCCAATGTCCTCTCGGCCCTTGTCTGGGCCACCGGTATCCTGGCCCCGGGCGTGCTGGGGGGGCGGATGCTCACGGAATGAAACCGATCGCCTCGGCCGCCATCAGCCCGACGCACAGGATCGCGGCCAGCAGCGGCACCCAGGCGGGGACCCGGAACGCCTCGCCCTGTTCCGCGCCGGGGCGCCGCTGAACCCGCCACAGCGCCAGGGCGACCAGGGTGAAGATCCCCAGCGTGACCATGTTGGCCACGACCAGCAGATGCTCGAACGGCACGGCCAGGGCCATGACCAGGACGATCCCCCCACCCAGGACCGTCGCCCGGATCGGGGTTCGGGTGCGCGGGTGCACCACGGCCAGCCCCGTTGGCAATTGGCCCCGCTTGCCCATCCCATAGAACAGGCGGGCCAGCATCACGATCTGCACCAGCACCCCGTTGGCCACCGCGATCGTGCCCACGGCCGCGAATACCGCCGCCCCTATCCCGGGGAACAGCATCAGCAGCGGATGCCCCCCCACCCGGCCGCTGAGCACCACCGCAGACACCACGGCCACGTACAGTAGGACCGAGGCGCCCACCGCGCCCATCACCCCGCGGGGCAGGGTACGGTGCGGGTCCTTCACCTCCTCGGCCAGGTTCGCCAGGGTCTCGAACCCGATGAAGGCGAAGAAGGCCAGGAAGGCGCCGGACAGCACCCCCTCCCACGCCGGGACCGACGCGGGCCACATCGGGCTCAGGTCGAAGTCCGGCGCGGCGATCAGGCCGGCCACGATGGCGGCGACCAGGCCCACGATCTCGATCAGGCCCATCACTGCCGCGATCGCCACGCTCTCCCGCACGCCGACCGCGGCGATCCCGGTGAACCCCAGGATGACCAGGGTGACCAGCAGCCACTCCGGCAGGGGCACCAGCACGCCGAGGTACTGTGCCGTGCCACGCGCGATCGAGGCCCCGGCGACCGCGACCGCCAGCGTCATGGCCACGCCCACGACCCGTGCCAGCCGGTCGGAGCCGAACCCGTGCCGGACATAGGAGACGCCACCCGATGCCTCGGGGAAGCGGCTGCCGAGTTCGGCGTAGCAAAGCCCGGTCAGCACGGCGACGATCCCGGCGATGACGAAGGACACGGGGGCCGAGGGGCCGGCCCGCTCGATCACCACGCCGACGGCGACATAGATGCCGGCGCCGACAATCACGCCCAGGCCGTAGAAGATCAGCGGCCACAGGGTCAGGACCCGGCGCAGGGTCGTCGGCGGAGGATCGCTCATGACAGGCGTGACAGGCGTTCGGCCAGCAGGGCGAAGAACCCGTCGGCGTCCAGGGTTTCCAGCAGCGTCGCGTTGTACGGGCGGCCGAGGCGGCCCCAGCGGTCGATCACCGTGCGCCCGCGCCCGGGGCCTGGGCCCAGGTCCATCTCCACCGCGCATGCGCGGGCGGTGAACAGGTCGGGGCGGATCAGCCAGGCGATGGCGCAGGGATCGTGCAGGGCGGCGCCCTTGTGGTCGAAGCGGCGGGACAGCGGCACGGCGTCCTGGATGTCGCACAAGGTTGTCAGGCAGCGCCCGGACCCGGCGGCGCGAAGCGTCTTCAGGCGCGCGGGCGTGGCAAGCGCCTGGGCGGTCAGTTCCAGGGTCACCAGTTCCACCGGGCGGCCGCAGCCCAGCAGAATCGCCAGGGCCTCGGGGTCGTTCCAGGCGTTGAACTCGGCGGCGGGGGTGATGTTGCCCTCGGACCAGGCGCCGGTCATCAGCACGATCCGGGCGACCTTGGGCAGCAAGGACGGGTCGGCGGCGATGGCCATGGCCAGGTTGGTGGCGGGACCGATGCCGACCAGTACGACCGGTTCGGCCGAGTCGCGCAGGATACGGCGGATGGCGTCGACGGCGAGTTCGGGCTGGGCCGGCACACCTGGTGGCAGGGCAACCCCGCCCAGGCCATCGGCGCCATGCACCCGTTCCTCGGAGACGAAGCCGCCGAGCAAGGCGCGGTCGGCGCCGGGATGGACGGGGACGGTGGCGCCGGCGAGCGCCATCAGGGACAGCGTGTTGGCGAGCGTGCGGTCGAGCCCCACGTTGCCGCCGGCCACGGTGACGGCGCGCAGGTCCAGTTCCGGCGCGGCGAGGGCGAGGAACAGCGCGAAGGCGTCGTCGGTGCCCGGGTCGCAATCGAGGATCACTGGGATGGGCATGGCTGGGCCTCCGGCTGGACACGAATGGCGCGCTGGGGACGCCCGTTTCTCACCGGACATGGGGTAGCACAGTGCGGAGAATTTTTCGTGGGTCCGGGATGGTGCCGCCAGGCCGGGGGGTTGGGGCGGATTCCTCACCGGACATGGGGTACGACCATCACGAAAAAGCGTGGACGGCATTCGTGGCTGATGTGGCTCGCGGCGTCCGGCGGGGGCGCTGCTGGCCGAGCAGGGAAGATCGCCACGGATGTACACGGATGAACACGGATCGAGGTGGCGCCGCTGGTGGGTTTGGCCACGGGACGCGGGCGTTGGACGCCGGTCATCCGTGTTCATCCCCTTCATCCGTGGCTGATTTTCTTCAAAGCCACAGGCCGCGGACGGAGGCGTGTCCCATTGCGTGGGCGGAGTCGGATGGGGACGGTTGAAAGAACGGGCGGCCCGTCGGCTGGGACGTTAGGAACGTAAATAGAACAAAATGCCGCCCAAGGCAAAGAAATCCGCCGCGTCCAAAGCCCCCCGCGCCTTGCCCCGCTCCGCCCGCGATGCGAGGGTCCCGCCCGATGCCTCCCCCAACCCTCCCCCTCCGGATCGACGTCCCCGGCCAGCGCGTGCCGCTGGAGCCGCCGACGCCCGCCCGCCTCCGCGCGTTCAAGCGGCATCTGATCGAGGCGATGCGCGATCTGGTCGGCGCCCGCCGGCCCGAGCGGCTGGTCCAGAAGCGCGGCCCGGACCCAACCGGAGCGGCGGAGGCCGGCGTGCGCGCCGCCTGTGGGCATTGCGGGGGGTCCTGCTGCATGGCCGGGGGCACGCATGCCTTCATCGATGACCGGACCCTCGCGCGGGTGCGGGCCGAACGGCCCGGGATCACCGCGCGGGCGGCGCTGGCCGCCTATGTCTCGGCCGTGGCGCCGCGGAGCTACCGCGGGTCCTGCCTGTTCCATGGCAAGGCCGGCTGCACGTTGGATCGCCCGCTGCGAGCGGAGCTATGCAATTCCTATTATTGCAATGGCTTGAAGGATTTTCTGAAGCTTGGGCCGCAACCCGGCCGGGCCGTGACGATCGTCACCCACGCGGGCGAGGAGCGGACCACAACCCTCTGAGCGGAAGGGCTATTCCGGGCAGACCCGGTTCCGCCCCTCCCGCTTGGCGCGGTACAGCGCCTGGTCGGCGCGGTCGAGCACCTCCCCCACCGGCTCGCCCGGCCGGTACTGCGCCACGCCGATCGAACAGGTGACCACCCCGAGGCGCTTGCCCGTGCTGCGGTTCATGATCGGGCGCTGTTCCAGGATCTGGCGGATCTGTTCGGCGACCGACACCGCACCCTTCAGTTCGGCGCCCGGCAGGATGATCGCGAACTCCTCCCCGCCATAGCGCGCGGCGGTGTCGCGGCCCTTGATGCTTTCCCGCAGGACCATGCCGAACAGGCGCAGCACATGGTCGCCCACCGGGTGGCCATAGGTGTCGTTGAACTTCTTGAAGTGGTCGATATCCAGCATCAACAACGACATCGGCACCCTCTCGGCGCCCGCGCGCAGGGCTGCCCGCTGCAGCGACGAATCGAACAGCCGTCGGTTCGCGAGCCCGGTCAGGGTGTCGCGGGTCGCATCCTCCTCGGCCTTGGCCAGCCGCTTGCGTAGGTCGGTGATCCGCTTCACCGAGGCCGAGAACAACTGCTCCATCGCCGCGAGCCGCTCGCTCGCCTGGGCCGAGGCGCTGCCGAGGGTGATGGCGGCCAGATGCAGTTCGTCCGTCCCGGTGCCCTCCCGGACGGCCGAGGCGAAGCTGCCCAGCGCCTGGCCGACATTGCGGACGATGACCCCGTCGGCGGAGACCCGCTTTTCCAGTTCGGTCGCGATCATCTGCAACTCGCCCGAGCTTTCGCGGACCACGCCGGTATCGAGTCCGCCGGCGAAGAACTCCCGGTGCAGGTCGTTCATGGTGCCGGGGGTGAAGGCGCCGCCGGCCTGCGCGATGGCATCGACCCGCAGGGTCAGCGGCGGCTTCTCCCGCCCGCAATAGGCATAGAGAATCTCGTAGTTCCTTGGCGTTGCAACGATTTCGTGTTCATGCATGAAAACCCATGCCGCGTCCGCGATTTTGCGTACGTGCTCCATTCCAGCCATTCGTGCCTCCGGCAGCCGTCGATCAACCCGTTTCTTGGTGGGCCGATCATGGCGCTGGAAGGGTTAGGAAACGGTTAACAGCCGGCGTCAAAACCGCTGCCTGACGCCGGATGGCTTCGACGAATGGGGCGCGCCGTCGCCACCTCGCCGTGGCGGCCGCAGGGTCGCCATCCACGGCTCTCCCTTGTTCCTGCAAGCAAAATCGTGGGCGGTGGCCCTGCGGCCACCATGACGGAATTGCACCAGCCAGGGGGTTACGATCGAAACCGCTGCCTAAGCGGATTGTTCCGCCCGTGCGCGTTCCCGCAGCTCGAATTTCTGGATCTTGCCGGTCGAGGTCTTGGGCAGCGGTCCGAAAGCCACGTGACGGGGACATTTGTAGTGGGCCAGATGCTGGCGACACCAGGCGGTGATATCGGCCGCGGTGACCGCCGGGGCGCCGGGCTTCAGCGTGACATAGGCCTGCGGGGTCTCGCCCCATTTCGCGTCGGGGCGGGCGACGACGGCGGCTTCCATCACGTGGGGGTGTTTGTACAGGACCTCCTCGACCTCCAGCGAGGAGATGTTCTCCCCGCCCGAGATGATGATGTCCTTGGCGCGGTCCTTGATCTCCACGTAGCCATCGGGGTGCATCACCGCGAGGTCGCCGGTGTGGAACCAGCCGCCGGCGAAGGCCTCGGCCGTGGCGGTGGGGTTCTTCACGTAGCCGGCCATGACGGTGTTGCCGCGCAGCATGAGCTCGCCCATCGACTGGCCGTCGGCGGGCATGCGCTGCATGGTGGCGGGGTTCATGACGGCCGCTTCCTCGATCATCGGGGTGATGACGCCCTGGCGGGCCATGAAGGCGGATTTCTCGTCGATCGGCAGGTCTTCGAGGCCGGGCTGCCAGAGGCAGACGGTGGAGGGGCCGTAGGTTTCCGTCAGGCCGTACAGGTGGGTAACGGCGAAGCCCATCTCCTCCATCTGGGCGATGACGGTGGAGGGCGGGGCGGCGCCGCCGGTGGCGATGCCGACGGTCTGGGTGAAGGGCCGGCGCGTGTCGGCGGGCGCGTGGATCAGCATCGAGAGGACGACGGGCGCGCCGCACATATGGGTCACGCCATGATCTGCGATGGCGGCGAAGATCGGCGCGGGTTCCACCCGGCGGAGGCAGACATGGGTGCCGCCGGCCAGGGTCACCGCCCAGGTATAGGTCCAGCCGTTGCAGTGGAACATGGGCAGTGTCCACAGGTACACGCTGCGGGGGGACAGGCCGAAGGTCAGGGCATTGGCGCAGGCGTTCAGGTAGGCGCCGCGATGGGTGGCGACGACGCCCTTGGGGTTGCCCGTGGTACCGGAGGTGTAGTTCAGGCCGATCGCCTGCCATTCGTCATCCGGCAGTCGGACGGGATGGGTGGGGTCTCCGGCCGCGATGAAGGCTTCGTATTCGATCGTGCCGACCGGGGCGTTGGGCGGGGCGGCTGGATCGTCGATGTCCACGACGACCGGGGTCCAGCCGCTGGCCGCGAGGGCGCCGGCCATGACGGGGGCGAATTCGCGGTCCACCAGGACGACCTTCGCCTCCGAATGGCCCAGGATGAAGCCGATCGCCCCGGCGTCGAGGCGGATGTTGATGCAGCACAGGACGGCGCCGAGCATGGGGACGGCGTAGTGGGCTTCGAGCATCTCGGGGGTGTTGGGGGCCATGATCGCGACCGTGTCCCCCTTCCCCACCCCGGCCGCGGCCAGGGCGGAGGCCAGGCGGCGGGCGCGTTCGAGGAACCCGGCATAGGTGATCCGGCGGTCGCCATGGATGACCGCGACCCGCCCCGGATAGATATGGGCCGCGCGCGTCAGGAAGGAGACAGGCGAGAGCGGCAGATGGTTGGCGTCGGTGCGGCCGAGATTCTGTTCGAACATGGACAAGGCGGTACTTCCCGTTCAGCGCGGCGGCGGCGGGCGGAGGACGGAGGTCATGGCCTTGAGATGACGCCGCAGCATCGCGCGGGTATTCGCCGCGGCGGGGCGCCATTGGTCGATCGGCCTGATCTCCGTCCGGCCCTGGCCGGTTCCGCATATCGTATCATCCGGGCGCTGTTCCGCCAGCGGCGCTTCCAGCCGGATCGCGGTTTCGCGGGCGGTGTTGAGCTTGTCCTCCGGGAGGGCGCGGATGACGCGCAGCACCGGCTGGTAGGACGGGCCGCGCAGGCGGTCGATCCCGGCGTCGCGGGCGGCGGGATCGGCGCAGCGGGCGCCATCGGTCATCGTGGCGGCGACGGCATAGAGCCAGAGCATGGCGACGGTTTCCCCCGCCTCGGGGTGTTCAGCGAGGTCGCGGGCATGGAGCGCGGCGATGGTGATCCGCCCGGTGCCGAGGAAGCGCGTCCGCTCCCAGATCAGCACGGCGGCGGGGCCGTAGGTGGCGGCGAGTTCCTTCATACGGGCCTCCAGCGGGCCCGGAGCGCCCGCGAGCAGGGCGGCGTCGAGGCGGGCGCGGTGCGGC
>CANJSR010000238.1 GCA_947476855.1 Acetobacteraceae bacterium | reverse complement strand
TGACGAAGCCGAACTCTCCGCCCGGGCCCAGCAGCAGGCCGGTCTGCAGACCCTGCAACCAGGTCATGCCCAGCGCGCGGGCGGATGCGGCGGTCAGCGCGCCCTTGATCACGATCATCCCGGCCGCGACGCCCAGCACCAGCCAGAAGTGGTCGATCAGGATGTGCCAGTCCAGCGTCATGCCGATGGACATCAGGAAGATGCCGATCAGCAGGCCCTTGAACGGTTCGATCGTCGCCTCGACCTGCCGGCGGTATTCGGTGCCGCTGAGCAGCAGGCCCGCGATCAGGGCGCCGAGGGCCATCGACATGCCGGCGCGCACGGCGACCATGCCGCAGGCGATGACCACCAGCAGGCAGGCGGCGACGAAGAACTCGGCGCTGCGGGTGCGGGCGACGCTGCGGAACAGGGGGCGCAGGATCAGGCGACCGAATACGACGATCGCGGAGACGCCCAGCAACGCCTCCCCCATCGCGAACAGGAAGGCGCCGCGCTAGGGCTCTCCGTTCGTCGGGGCCAGCGCGGTCAGCGCGAACAGCACCGGCACGACCGCGAGATCCTGGAACAGCAGCACCGCGAAACTCGCGCGCCCCGAGTTGCTGTTCAGCCGCTTCTGTTCGGCCAGCACCTGCAGGACGACGGCGGTGGAGGACATGGCGAGCGCGAGGCCGATGACGATCGCCTCGGGCTTGCCGTAGCCGAAGCCCAGGACCAGCAGGCCTATGGCCAGCGCGCAACTGCCCAACTGCGCGAAGCCGAGGCCGAAGACCATCCGGCGCATCAGCCAGATGCGCTCGGGCGAGAGTTCCAGGCCGATCATGAACATCAGCAGGGCGACGCCGAGTTCGGCCACCGGCACGATGGCGGCGTGGTCGTCGATGACGAGGGCGGCCAGAAATGGGATGTCGGCGACCAGCGTGCCGACACCGAAGGGGCCGACCGCCATCCCGACCGCCATGTAGCCGACGACCGGGGGCAGGCGAAGCCGTTGCACAAGAGGAATGACGATCGCGGTGGCCCCAAGGACGATCAGCAGGACCTTGAAGAACGTGGTGTCGTGCGCGGCTTCCATCGCGATCGTTCTAAATGGAATTGTCCTCCGGCGCTTCTGATTCGTGCATCCGTTACGCGGGAAGCTGGTATCCGATGCCGGCCTCGATCTCGATCACGCGCTGCACCGCGGGGCGGGCCAGCATGCGGGCGTGATGGGCGGTCAGGCGGGGGAAGGCTTCCGGCGTCAGGCCGGCCACCGGGTGGAAGCGCCAGAACAGCCGGAACAGGTGGATGTCGGCGATCGAATAGGCGCCCAATGCCCATTCGCGATCGCCGAGGCGATGTTCGGCGACGGCCCAGACGGCCTGTGCTTCCGCGGGCGGCAGTTTGCGGGCGGGATGCAGGGCGGAGGCACAGAAGGACATCCAGGAGATCGCCTGGGCCTCGGCCTCCAGATCACCGGCGGGTAGCAGCTTGGCCTCGGGGAAACGGTGGGCGAGGTAGTAAAGGATGCCCGCGACCTCGGTGAGCGGCCGGCCGTCGATCAGCAGCAGCGGGACTTTCCCGTCGGGATTGAGCGCCAGGTACTCGGGCGTGTGTGTGCCGCGCTGGGCGAAGGAGAGGGGACGGGGTTCATAGGGCACCCCGATTTCCTGGAGCGCGATGTGCGGGGCCATCGAGCTGGAGCCGGGGGCGAAATAGTAGGTCAGCATGGGGAACTCCTTGTTGGGGGGGATCGTCGCACTTGGTCCGGCTGTGGAGCCATCCGTCATGGCCGGGCTTGACCCGGCCACCGCCAAGGAGGCCTCCAATGGGTGGGGCGCAGACTTTCAAGCGACAGCCTCCGTGGCGATGGCCGGGTCAGGCTCGGCCAGGACGAAAAATGAGCAGGGGTCGCCTCCCGGGGCTGGTCAGTCCGCCGATTGCTGAAGGGGACCAGGCCACAGGTAGGACCAGTGGGAGGGTGGATGGCCCCCCTCACCCGAACGGCGCCAGCAGCGCCCGGACGTCCTGCACGCCGGCCAGGTCACCCAGCGTCGCCAGGGTCCGCGCGACCGTCGCCTCATCCGGGGCCACCCGCGCGTTGGCGGCATTGTCGCGGAACTTGGCGGCCGACTGTTCGGCGGTCAGGGGCTTCTGCGGGGAGCCGACGGGGTCCGTCGCCTCGATCGTCACGGTCCGGCCGTCGCGGTGGCGGGCGGTGATGCTCAGCCAGCCCTTGGGCTTGCCGGGCGCGGCCTGACCCTCGATCCGGTCGGACACGGCCAGCACCGCGGGGTTGGTCGGATCGCCGACATCGCCGATGCCGACGCGGCCCAGCACCAGGGCGTTGGCGACGAGGAAGGGCTGGGCGAACTGTGCCTCCACCACCTGGGTCGGGCGGCGCTTGGCGGGGCTGCCCTGGAACTGGTCGGCGTGGTCGGCCGGTTCGGATGTGATCGTCACCGCCGCGATGTCGTCGCCGCCGGTGATCCCCAGCGCCGAACGGACCGCCAGCGCGGCGTCGATCGCGGCATGCAGGGGGCGGCCGCAGGGATAGGGCTTGAAGCTCAGCCCCTCGCCGCGGAACGCCTGGCCGAGATCGGCGGTCAGATGGGCGGCGTCGGCGCCGTTCGGTTGGTACAGCTCCAGGAACCCGTAGCGGCCATTGAAGATATTGTGCGCGCCGGTGAAGCCGCGCTGCGCCAGCAGGGCCGAGAGCACGCCGCCGCTCGCGGCCTGGCCGGCCTGGAACCGCTTGGTCAGCGCGCTGTCCAGGATGCATTGCCGGTTGCCGGCGGCCTGGCTGAAGGCGGCGCCCAAAGCGTGGCGCATCTGCTCGCCATCCAGCCCGATCAGCTTGCCGACGGTGGCGGTGGCGCCGAAAATCCCGATGGCGGCGGTGCGGTGCCAGCCGCGATCGAGGGTCGAGGCCAGCGCGATCCGGCACGACACGTCGAGGCCCAGCGTGATCGCGAGGATGAGGTCGCGGCCGGAGACTCCGCCGATCCGGTCGGCCATCGCGAGGCCGGCCGCCAGCACGGACACGCCGGGATGGATGGAGCCCGCGGTGTCGTGCGTGTCGTCGAAGTCGAGCGCGTGGCCCATCGCGGCGTTCATCATGGCCGCGGCCGGAGCGGGCAGGTCGCGGCCGCGCAGCATCACCCGGGCCTCGGGCCGGCCGCCCCAGTCGTCATACAGGGCATACATGTCGTCGATGCCGGGGGCCGCGGTGCCGCCCAGCATGCAGCCGAAGGTGTCGGTGATATCGCGCACGGTGGCGGCGATGGCCGAGGCCGGCAGGTCAGACCATTGCGTGCGGGCAACATGGTTGGCCAGGTCGAAGGCGGGGTCCTGGGTCATCGTGGTTCCTTCCCGGTCCGCCCCGGCCCCGATACCGGACCCGGCGGCGGCACAATTGGTTGCTTGGTTGGACAGTGTCCTTCGGATATCATGAAAGCCGCTGATTGTCGTCGGCCGCGGCTCCTGCTTCATGATCCGCGCTTGATGATCTGTGTTTGATTGGTCCGCTCTCCGCCTGGATGCGGGTGACGCGGGGGGTGTCCTGGATGAAATGGTATTTCGGATTGAATGAAGGCGGGACCAGGCTCGACCTTGGGGACCTGGCCAAGCTGGCGGTCACCAGCGCCAGGCGGTTCACGAACCTCCGCCCGCACATGCTGTATCACGGCAACCGCAACGCCTTCACGCAATGGATGGAGGCGCAGGGCGTCACCGTCATCGATGTGCGCCTGAGCTACGAGGCCACGATGCGTAAGGCGATCCAGGCGGGATGGTATCCGGCGCCGCTGGAGGGGCACTGGCTGCGGACGGAAATCTGTAACATCGAATGCGAGGACGAGTTCGTCCTGTACACCGACATCGACGTCGTGTTCCTGAAGCCGATCGACCTGACCGCGGTCCGGCCGCGCTTCTTCGCCTGCGCGCCGGAGTTCGACAAGGAGGATTGGAGCTATTTCAACTCCGGCGTCATGGTGATGAACATCCCGGCGCTGCGGGCAGACTACCTTCGCCTGCGCGGGCATATCGAGGAACGGTTCCACGACCCGGCGAACGGCGCGTTCAATGACCAGCCCGTCTACAACACTCTCTACAAGAACATGTGGGACCGCCTGGACCCGGGCTACAACTGGAAACCTTACTGGCACTTCAACCCCGACGCGGCGATCTTCCATTTCCATGGCCCGAAATTCGATACGATCCGCGAGATCATCGACGGCACCTGGAACTGGAAGCACCTGTATGGGCAACGCGCCGGCACGATGGTGTCCGGGCATTTTCCGCTCTATCTGAACTATTTCAAGATGATGCTGGATTTGGCCGAACCGGGCAGCCGCCTGTACGACATGATCGACGGCATCCTGCGCGATGGCCCCGGCGCCCTGCCGGCGATGCTGGAGACGCGGAAGCTGTATGTGCCGGCCGAGGATCGCGGGCCCGTTGCCCCGCCGGTCGTCACGCCGGTTGCGCCATCGGCCGCGACACCCGTGGCCGAAGCGGCTCCTGTGGCGCCGCCCGGGCCCGGGCCCGGGCCCGTTACGCTGGGGCCCGTTACGCCGGCGCCGGTGCTGGCCGAACCGCCAGTGCCCGCAGCACCGATGCCGGAGGCCGAGATCGCCTGGGTGGCGCAAGGGGCGGATGCGTGGCAGCGCTCGGATGGCCGGTCGCTTGTGTTCCGCGATGCGGCCGCGGGGGCTGGGACCTGGCTCGCCGGCCTGCGCGGCGATGCCGCCGGCGGGATCGACCCGCTGTTCCTGACCGATCCGCTGGGCCGCATCCGCGTCTTCCCCAGCGCCGAACGGGCCCGCGCCGCCTGCGACGCCACGCTCGCGGGCCATGAGATACCCGAGGATGAAGCCGCCTGGCCGTAAGCGGACATCGTGCCCCAGGGCCAGGGTCGATGATGGTCGGTCCCTTGCGGCGCCGGTCGCGCCGGGCCAAAAAAATGGCTCGATCATCGAAATGATCGAGCCAAAGGATGGTCCGGGTTGACCTGGGCCATGGAGACCCATGGCCGCCGCCACAGTTGGGGTAGCGACGGCCGGCAATAAACTGGCACCGCCGGACGCCCCGGACTGTGATCTGGTTCACAGGTTTCGCGCGATAATCCGGGGGCCGGCGCGTTTTGTCGGACGTCTGTCCCCTTGGGTGCGATACCATCCGGCAAGCCCCCCCGATTGCGCGCCGGACCGCTGTCCCGGATGATGGATCCTCGCAATCCATCCTCGACGGGAGACGACCTTGCCTCAGGACAACGCCGCGCAGACCCTGCTGATGCAGCGCAACCGGGAGCCGGGGACCCAGCCCCCCGCCCAGTGGAACGCCGTGCTGGAAACGATGCTCTCCCACCGCTCGGTGCGCGGGTTCCTGCCCGACGCCCTGCCCGATGGCACGCTGGAACTGCTGGTCGCCGCGGCGCAGTCGGCCTCCACCTCCTCCAACCTCCAGGTCTGGAGCGTGGTGGCGGTGCGCGACCCCGAGCGGAAGTCCCGCATCGCGGACCTGGCCGGCAAGCAGCAGTTCATCCGCGACGCGCCGCTGCTGCTGGTGTGGCTCGCCGATCTGTCGCGCATCGACGCGATCGCCGCCGACCGGCAGTTGCGGGTCGAGGGCACGCAGTACCTGGAAGGCTTCATCCTGGGCATCGTGGACGCCGCGCTGGCAGCGCAGAACGCCCTGGTGGCGGCGGAGTCGCTGGGCCTGGGCGGTGTCTATATCGGCGCCATGCGGAACCTGCCGGAAAAGGTCGCGGCCGAACTGGCCTTGCCGCCCAACGTCTTCGCGGTGTTCGGCATGTCGGTGGGCTACCCCGATCCGGCCAAGGAAACCGGCATCAAGCCGCGTCTCCCGCGCAACATCGTGCTGCATGAGGAACAATATGATGCGGCGCTCAAGCGTGACGCGATCGAGGCCTATAACGGCGTCGCCCGCGACTACATGCGTGAGCAGGGGATGAAGGAGCAGGACTGGACCGCCCAGGCCACCGCCCGGATGAAGGACACGTCTTCGCTGACGGGTCGCGACCGGATGCGGGAAGCCCTGGCCAATCTCGGCTTCGGGCTGAAGTAACCGTCCGGGTCAGGAGGCGGCGGAGGCCCTTGGCTTCCGCCCCTGGCCCGCCCCGCCTTGGCTCATCAGCGCCATCCCCTCATTCCGCGCCGCGGTCGCCAGCTTGTCGGCCCGCTCGTTCAGCGGGATGCCGATATGGCTGCGGATCCACTGCCACTCGACCTTGTGGATCTTGCAGACGTCCAGGATGCGCTGCCACAGATCCATGTTCTTCACCGGATCGCCATTGGCGTTGCGCCAGTTCTTCCGCACCCAGCCCTGGTGCCAGCGGGTGATGCCGTTCTTCAGGTATTCACTGTCCGTATAGACCCGCACCTGGCACGGCCGCTTCAACGCCTCCAGCGCCGAGGCCGCCGCCGTCAGTTCCATCCGGTTGTTGGTCGTGTCCTTGTCGAAGCCGGACATCTCCCGCTCCACCCCGCGGAACACCATGATCGCGCCCCAGCCGCCTGGTCCCGGGTTGGGCTTGCAGCCGCCATCCGTCCAGATCTCCACCAGATGCTGGGGGTCCGTCGGCAGGGAGACGACGACATCCTCAAATTCCATAGGCGTGCTCATCCCGTGCGGACAGATGGAACCGGAGGCGCCGCAGATACTCCATCGGGTCCTTGCGCGTGACCAGCGCGCCCGGCGGGGTGTTCAGCCAGTCATACAACCGCGTCAGCAGGAAGCGTAGCGCCGCCCCCTGGCACAGCACCGGCAGGGCCGCCCGCTCCGCCGGCGACAGCGGACGCACCGCGTCATAGGCCGACAGCAAGGCCCGCGCCTTGGTGACGTTGAAGGAGAAATCAGCCTCGAAACACCAGGCGTTCAGGCAGATCGCCACGTCATAGGCCAGCAGGTCGGTGGCCGCGAAGAAGAAGTCGATCAGGCCTGACAGGTGGCTGTCGAGGAAGAATACGTTGTCGGGGAACAGGTCGGCATGGATGTGCCCGACCGGCAAATCCTTCGGCCAGGCGGCCAGAATCCCCGCCATCGCCCGGTCCAGATCGGCCATCAGGCCCGCCTGCACCTCATCCCCCCGGGCGCGCGACCGTTCCAGCAGCGGCGCCCAGTCATCCGGGCCCAGGGCATTGCGCCGTGTCGGGGCGAAGTCCGCACCCGCCAGATGCAGGGCGGCCAAGGCGGCGCCCACCGGCCCGCAATGCTCCTGCCGCACGCGGCGGGGCCAGACGCCCGGCAGAAAGGTCGTGATCGCGGCATGCCGTCCCGCCAGATGCCGCAGTGCCTGCCCATCCCGCCCGCGCACCGGCTGCGGACAGACGACGCCACGCGCCGCCAGATGCTCCATCAGGCCGAGGAACCAGGGCAGGTCGGCGGGATCAACACGCCGCTCATACAATGTGAGGATATAGTCGTTCGACGTGGTGCGGAGCGCGTAGTTGGAGTTCTCCACGCCCTCGGCGATGCCGCGGAACGCCACCATCGTGCCGATGTCGTACTCGGTCAGGAAGGCCGCGAGCGCGTCATCCGTGACTTCGGTATAGACCGCCATGGGCCG
>CANJSR010000237.1 GCA_947476855.1 Acetobacteraceae bacterium | reverse complement strand
TGTCGCTCACCCAGGCCAGTCTCCGGTTGAAATTTTAACCACTGTGGGATGCGCGTGTTGCATATCGATCGGTGGGGCGCAAGGCCATCGATCCAGGGAATTTCACGCTTTCCTCACGAAGAGCGTCGATGCGCCCCGCGGCTACTCGCGGCGCAGGAAGCGCGCGAAGGCGTCAAGCGTTGCATCTGAAACGTGGTGCTCGATGCCCTCGGCGTCGGCTTCCGCGGCTTCCCCCGGAACCCCCACCGCCATCAGCAGGTCGACCACCAGACGATGGCGCGCGCGGCAGCGGTCGGCGAGGCGTTCACCGGATTCGGTGAGGAAGACGCCGCGATAGGGCTTGGCCACCGCGAGGCCTTCGCGCTTGAGCCGTCCGATCGTCTTGATGGCGGTGGCGTGGGAGACGCCGAGACGGCGGGCGATGTCGGTCGGGCGCGCTTCCCCGCCGTCGCCGATCAGGTCGGCGATCAGCTCGACATAGTCTTCCATCAGCGCACCCGACTGCGCGGTGCGCGCCTTGCCGAACCGGCTCGCCTGCGTGGGTTCCGCGGGCAAGGACGAACGGGTCGATGGAGGGACGGCCTCGTCTGGCATGACCGGGGTGTCTCGGCCTTTTGCGGCTGGGCGTGGGGGGATGATGAACAGGGGACGTGTCGCGGGGCAAGCCCTGAAGGGCGGGGTTGCCCCGCCCCGCTTTACTCGATCCGAATGTTGCCGTCGCGGATCACCTGGCCCCAGGTTTCATGGTCGGACTTCATTATCCGGGCGAGTTCGTCGGACGTGCCGCCGATGGAACGCAGCCCGTTGGCGGCAAGGCGTTCCAGCACGTCCGGCTGGTGCGCGACCTTGGCGATGGCGGCCTGGAGCGTGCGGATGATCTCGGGCGCGGTGCCGGCCGGGGCCCAGAGCGCGAACCAGGTGCCGACGTCGAAGCCCGGATAGCCCAGTTCGGCCACCGTCGGCAGGTCGGGCGTAAGCGGGTTGCGTTCCAGCCCCGTCACCGCGAGGCCGCGGACCTGTCCGGCCTTGATATAGGGCAGGGACTGCGTCGGGTTGTTGAACATCAGGTTGATATGGCCCGCCAGCAGGTCGTTGGTGGCCGGGGCGCCGCCCGCGTAGGGGATGTGGAGGAGGTCGATGCCCGCGCGCTGCTTGAACATCTCTACCGCCAGATGAGTGGGCGCGCCCGCGCCGCCAGCCGATCCGTAGGTGATCTTGCCGGGCTGCGCCTTGGCCATCGCCACCAGGTCCGGCAGCGTCTTCGCCGCGACAGAGGGGTGCACGATGACCATCAGCTTATAGTCGAACAACTGAGAGACGGGGGCGAAGTCGGCGAAGCAGTCGTAGCCGATGTTCTTGTACAATAGTGTGTTGATGACCATCGAGGACGAGTGGAGGATGAAGGTCGATCCGTCCGGCGCCGACCGGGCGACCAACTGGGCGGCGATGTTGCCGTTCGCGCCCGACCGGTTCTCGGCCACCATCGGCTGGCCCAGCGCCTCGGACAGTTTCTGGGCGTAGAGCCGGCCGACCAGGTCGGTCGGGCCGCCGGGCGGATAGGGGATCACGAGGCGCATCGGCTTGTTCGGCCAGGATTGCGCGGCGGCGGGCAAGGCAAGGCCGATGGCGAGGGCCGCCAGCAGCAGACGACGGATGAGGAACATGGATCAGAGCCCTGGACGTTGCTTGTTGCGGGACGTTGTTTGGTTTGTTCCGGGCGAGCGTATCACACCCGGTGGCGGGCAACCATTGATGGCCTGGCCCACTTGTCAGCCCCGCGTCGCGACGGCTGCACCCACCCGCCGGCGCGTCGCCAGCAGTCCCCGCTTCGGCGCCAGCACCAGCACGGCACCGAAGATCGCCGCCTGGGTCAGCACGATACAGGCGCCCGGCGATGCATCGAGGTGGAAGCTGAACAAGGTTCCCACCACACCAGACGCCACAGCCGACGCGACGGCGGTGCCCAGCATCCGCTCGAACCGGTCGGCCATCAGGTAGCCGATCGCGCCCGGGGCGATCAGCATGGCCACGATCAGGATCACGCCCACCGCCTTGATCGACACCACGATCGTCAGCGACAGCGCCGTCAGCAGCCCATAGCGCAGCAGCCCGGTGTTCAGCCCGATCGCGCGGGCATGCGTCGGATCGAAGGCCTGCAGCATCAGGTCCCGCCCGCGGATCAGCACGAAGCCCAGGCTCAGGCCGCCGAGGAGCAATGTCTCCAGGATATCGCCCACGGAAACACCCAGGATGTTGCCGAACAGGACATGCATGACGTGCTGGTCGGTCTCGATCCGCGTCAGTAGCACCAGGCCGAGGCCGAACATCCCCGCGTAGACGATGCCCATGACGGTATCGCTTTTCACCCGGCTGTTGGCCTGGAGCCAGCCCGTCGACACCGCGCAGAACAACCCCGCCACGAAGGCGCCGATCGCCAGGGGGATGCCGGCGACCGAGGCCAGTACGATCCCCGGCAGCACCGCATGCGCCACCGCGTCGCCCATCAGCGACCAGCCGCGCAGCACCAGATGGCAAGACAGCACCGCGCAGCAGGCCCCGGCGATCACCGCGATCATCAGGGCGCGCTGCATGAACGGGTACTGCAACGGCAGGATCAGCCAGTCGGTCAGGATACTCATGGCGCGGCTGCCGCGTGGCTCGCGCGGATGCCCCGGCGGGCGGCGAGCACGCCATGGGTTGGCGCGAAGACGAAGGCGGCCAGGAAGACCAGGGTCTGCAAGACGACGATCACCCCGCCGGTCGCGCCGTCGAGGAAATAGCTCGCATAGGCGCCGATGAACGATGTCCCGGCCCCCATCGCGACGCTGATCCCCAGCAGGCGGCCGAAGCGGTCGGTCAGCAGATAGGCGGTGGCGCCGGGGGTCACGACCATGGCGATCACCAGGCAGGCACCGACGGTCTGCAATGCGGCGACGGTGCAGGCGGCGAGCAGCATGAAGAACATGATCCGCAGCCGGACCGGCGACAGGCCGATCGCGCGGGCGTGCGTCTCATCGAAGAAGACCAGCATCAGGTCCTTCCAGCGGAGCAGCAGGACCGCCAGGGAGACGACGCTGATGATGGCGACCTGGATCGCGTCCTCGTCATCGATGGCCAGGATGTTGCCGAGGACGATCGACTGGATGTTCACCGAGACCGGGTTGATCGAGACCATCAGCAGGCCGGCCGCGAAGAAGGCGGTGAAGACGATGCCGATCACGGCGTCCTCCCGCAAAGTCGTGACCTGGCGGACGAAGGCCATGCCGCCGGCGGCGAGCAGGCCGGTGATGAAGGCGCCGACCGCGTAGGGCAAATGCAGCATGTAGGCCGCCGCCACGCCGGGCACGACGGAATGGGCCAGCGCGTCGCCCATCAGCGACCAGCCCTTCAGCATCAGGAAGGCGGAGAGAAACGCGCAGACCCCGCCCACCAAGGCGGAGATGAACATGGCCTTGAGCATGTACTCATAGGCGAAGGGGACGAGCAGTTCGTTCATCATCGTCCCCCCCTCCCCTTGATGGAGGGGGCCGGGGGGAGGGGTATCGCGGCACCGGCGCGGGGTATGGGGCTGGCGGCACCAACCCAGGGGCATTTCCCAACCACACTCACCCCCGCTTCCCCGCGTCCCCATGCGCGTGTTCGGCGGAATCCTTCTCTCCATAGAACACCAGCGGACGTTCATCGTCGGTCAGCACGGTCACGCCGCGCGGGTCGTCGTCGTCATGCAGCGCGCCGCCCACAAGCTGGAAGTGCCGCAGCACGCCGCCGAAGGCGCGTTCCAGGTTCGACTGGGTGAACACATGCCGCGTCGGACCCGCGGCCAGCAGAGTGCGGTTGATCAGCACAACCTGGTCGCAGAACTCCGGCACGCTGCCAAGATTATGCGTGGAGACCAGCATCAGGTGCCCCGCGGCGCGCAGGTCGCGCATCAGATCCATGATCGCGCTTTCGGTCTTCACGTCGACCCCGGTGAAGGGTTCATCCAGCAGGATGATCCGGCTCTCCTGCGCCAAGGCGCGCGCCAGGAAGACGCGCTTCTTCTGGCCACCGGACAGTTCCCCGATCTGGCGCGTCCGAAAATCCGCCATGCCGACCCGTTCAAGCGACTGTTCCACCAAGGCGCGATCGCCGGGGGACGGAATCCGCAGCAGCCCCATATGCCCGTAGCGCCCCATCATCACCACGTCGCGCACCAGGACGGGGAAGTTCCAGTCGACCTCCTCGGATTGCGGGACATAGGCGACGCGATTGGCCTTCAGCGCGCGGGCGACGGGAAGGCCTTCCAACCGGACCTCTCCGGCGGTCGGGCGGATGAAGCCCATGATGGTCTTGAACAGGGTCGACTTGCCGGACCCGTTGACGCCGACCAGCCCGCAGATGCCGCCTGGGGCGAGGGAGAAGGTGATGTCCCACAGCGCCACGTTGCCGTTCGGATAGGCCACGGTGACGCCGGTTACCGACAGCGCCGGGGTCGCCGCGACCGGGGCCGTCACGATCGGAGGCAGGATCGCGGTGTCGTTCATACCCCGAACCCCTTGGCGATCCGGTCCACCGTCACCTCCATGAGTTTCAGGTAGGTGGGGACCGGCCCTGACGGCTCGGACAGCGAGTCGACATACAGGACGCCGCCAAACTTCGCCCCCGTCTCCCGCGCCACCTGGCGAGCGGGCTTGTCGGAGACGGTGCTCTCGGCGAAGACGACCGGGATCTTGTGCTTGCGGACCAGGTCGATCACCGCCCGCACCTGCTTGGGCGTGCCCTGCTCCTCGGCGTTGATCGGCCAGAGATAGGCTTCCTTCATCCCATAGTCGCGGGTGAGGTAGCTGAACGCGCCCTCGGACGTCACCAGCCAGCGTCTGTCTTCCGGGATGGCGGCGATCCGCCGGCGCAGCGGCGCATCCAGCGCCTTGATCTGGGCGGCATAGGCCGCGGCATTGCGCCCGTAGGCCGCGGCATTGGCGGGATCGAGGCGGGCGAAGGCCTTGCGGATATTCTCCACATAGATCAGCGCGTTGTTCAGCGACATCCAGGCATGTGGGTTGGGCTTGCCCTCATAGGGTCCCTCGCGGATGCCCATCGGCTCGACGCCCTCGGACACCACGACCGGCTCCGCGTCGCGGATATTGGCGAGGAAGCGGGAGAACCAGGCCTCCAGGTTCAGGCCGTTCCACAGGATGACCTTGGCCGATTGCGCGCGGACGATGTCGCCCGGCGTCGGCTCATAGCCATGGATTTCGGCGCCGGGGCGGGTGATGGATTCGACCGTGGCGATGTCGCCGGCCACGTTGCGGGCGATGTCCTGGATCACCGTGAAGCTGGTGACGGCCTTCAGCCGGGTGCCCTGCGCGCGGGCGCCGTGGGCCGCGAGGGGCAGCAGCGGCAAGGCCAGAAGCAGGTCGCGCCGGTTGGGCGCCGCGAGCCGGGATGCCTGGTCGATCGGGGGAGGACGCGATCCGCTCATGCCTGATGAACCCTCTGCCATATTTTGCACCTGTCACCACAGAGTGTAGCCAAGGCTACAATTCCTGGCAGTAGATAGGCATCCGGCCATCCGCGTCAACCGCGGAATGGATCGTTCAGGGCGCGCGGGGCAAACGAGGGTTCGAAACGCCGGCCTGTTGCACTCCGAACCGAAACGCCGCACTGTGTATGGAAATTGAAACGGATCCGTCCCGGAAATAAAACTGGAGACGGTTCAATCACGGGGGGGATCAGAACAATGACCGTCATTTCACGGACCGTACTCGGCGTTGCTGCCGGGATCGCGATGACCATCGGCGGGGCCGCGCTTGACCCCGCCCAGGCGGCCGAGAAAGTCACCTGGAACTGGGCGATCTACGGCCCGCCGCGTACCGTCACCGTCGCCTTCGAGCACGTCGCCAAGGTGGTCAAGGAAAAGTCCGGCGGCAACTTCACCATCAACCTCCGCTACAATGAACAATTGTCCGACGCCAAGGACGTGCTGGACGGGCTGAAGGTCGCCGCCTTCCAGGGCGCGATGGTCGCCTACTCCTATGCCCCGGCCAAGACGCCGCTGCAGGGCGTGCTCGACATGCCGTTCCTGCCGGTCGACAACCTCGTGCTCCAGGCCAAGGTGCAGGACCAGTTCCAGCAATGGCCTCCGGCGAAGGAGGAACTCGCCCGTTGGGGCGCGTTCCATTACATGACCGTGTTGCTGCCCCAGTATGAATTCATGGGCATCGGCAAGCCGCCCGTATCGGTCGAGGACTGGAAGGGCATGCGCGTGCGCGCCCTCGGCGGCCTCGGTGACGCCATGAAGATGCTCGGCGGCGTGCCGACCTCGGTCTCGGCCCCGGAAGTCTACACGGCGCTGGAACGCGGCGTGTTCCAGGCGGCGTCCTTTCCCTTCGCCTACAGCTTCGTCAGCTACAAGCTGTACGAGGTCTCGAAGTGGTACACGATGGGAATGAACCTGGGCATCGTCCACAACTCGCTCAACCTCAACATCGACGCGTGGAACAAGCTGCCGGCTGAATACCGGAAGATGATGGAGGACGCGCGGGAGGAGGGCTATGCCCTGCAACGCGCCGCCTATGACGACGCCGACAAGAAGGCGTTTCCGCTGTTCGACAAGCGCAAGCTCGAAGCCGTGAAGATCACGCCCGAGATGCGCGAGAAGCTGATTGCCACCGCGGGCAAGCCGGTCTGGGACAAGTGGGTCGCCGACACGGAAGCCAAGGGCCTGCCCGGCAAGGAAGCGCTGGGCCTGGTGATGGAACTGATCAAGAAGAACGGCGGCGCCGGCTCGTAGCCGCGGCGACCAACGCCGAACGGGGGAAACAAGAATGGCGGAACAGGATACGGAAGGCCCGGCGCTGTTGCGCCTGGCCGACCGGTGGCTGGGCTATGTCGAGAATGGCGCGAACCTGATCGCCGCGCTGGCGATCTTCTTCCTGATGTTCGTCGGCGTCGTGCAGATCGTCGGCCGCACGGTCTTCGACTTCGCGATCCACGGCTATATCGACTGGATCGAGCAGTCCTCGTCCCTGTTCGCCTTCCTGGGCATCGCCTACGCGCAGCGCCTGGGCAGCCATATCCGCATGGACATCACCCTGGGCTGGCCGACAAGGGTGCGCTGGTGGATCGAGTTGTTCAGCGTCGCCTTGGCCCTCGTGATCATCACCCTTCTGATCGACAGCAGCTTCGCCAACTTCCTGCGCGCCTATCGGATCGGGGACTCCACCATGGATATCCGCATCCCGGTCTGGCCCGCCAAGCTGATGATCCCGCTGGCGCTCAGCCTGCTGTGGTGCCGCCTGGTGCTGCAGGTCTGCGGCTATGTCCGCATGGTCGCCGACAACAGCCGGACCCCGGTTGCCGTGCCGCGACTTGAAACCATCCAGGACCAGGTCCGCGACGAAATCGAGGAAGCCCTGGGACGCGGCGAACTGGCGGACAGGAAGTGATGGAACTCAGTCAAGGTGAAATCGGTGTCATCGGCATCGTCGCGCTGCTGGTGCTGTGCTCGATCGGCGTGCGCTTCGCGATAGCCGGCGCGGTGGTGGGGACATTCGGCCTCGCGAGCCTGATTGGCTGGGAGGCCGGCATCCGCACCATGGGCATCGT
>CANJSR010000236.1 GCA_947476855.1 Acetobacteraceae bacterium | reverse complement strand
GCCCCGCATGTGCCGAACAACGCCGGCACGCTGGACGCGGTGCGCGTCACGGCGCCCGAGGGCACGATCGTCAACGCCACCCACCCCGCCGCCGTCTACGCCCGATCGGTCATGGGGCACATGCTGCCCGACGTCGTCTATGGCTGCCTGGATCAGGCGATGCCGAACCGCGTGCCGGCCGAGGGCACCTCCAACCTCTGGACCCTGAACCTGATCGCCGGTCACGGCCTGACCGGCATCGGCAGCAAGGCCGGATCGGCGTTCATGGTGAACTCCTTCCATTCCGGCGGGGCCGGCGCCCGTCCGGCGCAGGACGGTCTGTCGGCAACCCCCTTCCCCAGTGGCGTCAGGAACGTTCCCGTCGAGGCGACCGAGGCGATAACGCCCTTGGTGATCTGGCGCAAGGAACTCCGCCAGGATTCCGGCGGCCCCGGCCGCCAACGCGGTGGGCTCGGCCAAGTCATGGAAATCGCCAGCCGGGAAGCCGCGCCCTTCGGCATCTTCGCGCGATTCGAGCGGGTGAAGCATCCCGCCCGCGGTCGGCACGGCGGCGGTAACGGCCAGGCGGGGCGGCTGTCATTGGCCTCCGGCAAGGAACTGCCGGCCAAGGGTCTGTCCGTCGTGCCCCCGGGCGACCGGCTGATCGTGGAAATGCCCGGCGGCGGCGGCATGGGGGCACCCGCCGAACGCGACCCAGAGGCCGTCGCGCGCGACGTGCGCCTGGGCTACCTGTCCGAGGAAGCCGCCAAGCGGGACTACGGCCCCGCCGGCGACTGATACCAGACGGCGTAATTATTGACCCTCAGGACGGTGCTATTTCGTCGTGGTGGCCGAAGGGCCACCATCCACGACTTTCCTGTTCAGAACTAGAGGAAGTCGTGGGTGCTGGGCCAGAGCCTGTCCTCGGGCCGGCCCTTCGGCGGGCCCGGGGGCCCAGCATGACGAGGTGGAAAAAGCGAGGCCATCGCTAAGGTCGGCTGGTATGACTCAGCCCTCGATCACCGGCGGTTCGTGCGCGCTGACCGCCGGCAGCGGGCCGGTCCATTTCTCGATCTGCACCAGGCAGCTTTGCGCCACCGGCCCCTGCCCCAGCTTCGACGTGCCGACATCCCGCGTCAGCACGTTCGGATTGCCGTGGACGCACATGTCGCCCACCGGATCGTACCAGGCCCCGGTCGGCAGCACCGCTACCCCCGCCACCATGTCCCGCGCCAGGCGCACACCCGCGAGGCAGGCGCCGCGGTCGTTGAACACGCGCACGATGTCGCCCTCGGCGATGCCCCGTGCGGCCGCGTCGGCCTCGTGCAGGAACAGCGGCTCCCGCCCCTGGATCTTGCTGTCCTTGCTGACGCCGACATGATCCATCTGCCCGTGCAGCCGTGTCGCCGGCTGCGCCGAGAGCAGATGCAGCGGATACTTCGCGGTCAGCGGGGCCTTCAGATACTCCTCCGGCCGGAAGAAGGTCGGATGGCCGGGGCAGTCGTCATAGTTGAACCCGGCGATCGTTGGCGACGTGAGTTCCACCTTCCCGCTGGCCGTGTTCAACGGATGCTTGTCCGGATCGGCGCGGAAATCCGAATAGGGCACGAAATCACCCGGCGGCATCGGCGTTTCCACCACACCCTGTTCCCAGAACGTGTCGAAGTCCGGCACCTCCATGTCCGCCTTGGCGCATTGGGTCCGCCAGCGGTCATACAGGAAGCGCAGCCAGGCCGATTCGTCGCGCTGCTCGGTGAACTTCTCCCGCACGCCGAGCGCGTCGGCGACATCGGCGAGCATGGAGAAATCGTCGCGGGCCTGGCCCTGTTTCGCCACCGCCTGCTTCATCGCCAGCACGTAGCGATCCCGACCCGAGGAGGCGATATCGTTCCGCTCCAGCGTCGTGGTCGCCGGCAGAACGATGTCAGCATGGCGGGCGGCGGGGGTCCACCAGGGTTCAGCGACGACGATGGTTTCGGTGCGGCTCCAGGCCTTGCGGAAGCGATTGAGGTCCTGGTGATGATGGAACGGATTGCCGCCGGCCCAGCAGATCATCCGCGTGTCGGCATAGCGCAGGCGGCGGCCGTTGAAGTCATATTCGCCGCCCGGGTTCTCCAGCATGTCGCTGATCCGGGCGACCGGGATGAAACTGCCGGTGCGGTTGGCCAGCGCCGACATCCCGACGGACGGGACTCGAATGCGCGGGCTGCCCATCCCGCCGCTGCTGCCATGGCCGAAGCCGAAGCCCAGGCCCGGCTTGCCGATCGTGCCGATCATCGCGGCGAGCGCGATCATCATCCAATAGGGCTGCTCGCCCCGCTCCGCCCGCTGCACCGACCAGGCGCCGGCGATGAAGGTGGGAACGCCAGCCATCTCCCGCGCCAGGCGCACGATCGTCTCGGCCGGCACATCGGTTTCCGCCGCCGCCCATTCCGGAGTCTTCGGCACCCCGTCAGACACGCCGAGCACATAGGCGCGGAGGTCGTCGTAGCCGATGGCGCAACGGTCGAGGAAATCGCGGTCGGTCAGGTTCTCCGTGATCAGCACGTGCGCCATGGCCAGCAGCATGGCCGTGTCGGTGCCGGGCACGATCGGGACCCATTCGGCCGGCACATCCGCCGGCATGTCATCCTTTATGGGGGAGATATTGACCAGCCGCACCCCATTCTCACGCGCTGCCCGCAGCCAGGGGCCCATGTCGTGCTGGCCGCCGCCGCCGTTGATGATCTGGCCGTTGCGCAGTGGAATGCCGCCGAAGCACAGCATCAGCTTCGCGTGCCGCGTGATCGCCCGCCAGTCGACGACCGGGGCGACCAGACAGTCCGTGTCTCCGATCACATGCGGCAGCAGCGCCTGCGCGCAGGCATACGAATAGCTCCCGAAACTGCCGGTGAACCCGCCCGCCGCCGCCAGGAAGCGCTGGATCTGCGTCTTCGCGTGATGGAACCGTCCGGCCGAGGACCAGCCATAGGACCCGCCGAAGATGCTGGCCGCCCCATGCGTGTCCCGCACGCGGGCGATTTCCTCAGCCACCAGGCGCGTTGCCGTGTCCCAATCGAGGGGCACGAACGCGTCCTCCCCCCGCATCGTCCCGCCGGCGCGATCCCCCGCCAACCAGGCCTTGCGGACATAAGGACGGTCGATCCGCATGCGGCCATGCACCGCCTCGGCCGTGCCGTAGATGATGGGGGACGGATCGGGATCGTCCGCGAAGGGCTTGATGCCGGTGATGCGGCCGTTCTGGGTCTCGGCGGTGAAGGCGCCCCAGTGGGACACGTTCGGAATGGCATTCATTTCGGTCGTTATCCCAACAGGGTCAGAGTGCGTTGATGACAATCCCGACGATCGCCGCGGGGCCAGCATCCACCGATACCACGATCGGT
Source organism: Acetobacteraceae bacterium (assembly GCA_947476855.1). The sequence goes on along the minus strand of CANJSR010000236.1, from coordinate 4,271 downwards.
GCCTCCGCGGGACCCGGTTCTTCCAGGGTCGCGAACTGGCTGTCGAGCAAGGCGGGCGGCATGAAATGGCCCTTCCGCGCCGCGAGCCGTTCCCCGATCAGCGACCGCCCGCCATGGAGATAGACCAGCCGCACATCCGGCCGATCCCCGATCAGCACATCGCGATAGGCCCGCTTCAGTGCCGAACAGGCCACGACCGCCGATCCGCCGGCCGCCCGGATCGCGTCGATCTCGGCCGCGATCGCCCGCAGCCAGGGCCAGCGGTCGTCATCGGTCAGCGGCGTGCCGGCGGCCATCTTCGCGACGTTTGCCGGCGGGTGGAAGGCATCGCCTTCCAGCAGCCGCCAGCCCAGCCGTTCCGCGAGGACCGCGGCGATGGTGGTCTTGCCGCTGCCGGCGACCCCCATCACCACAAGAACCGTCATTACTTCTTCGGCGCTTCCACGTGCCCGCCGAAGCCGAACCGCATCGCGGACAGCACCTTCTCGGCGAAAGTATGGTCCTGGCGCGAGCGGAAGCGGACGAACAGTGACGCCGCGAGGACATCGGCCGGAACCGCTTCCTCGATCGCCGCCTCGATGGTCCAGCGGCCCTCGCCCGAGTCATCGACATGGCCCGAGAACCCTTCCAGGCCCTCATCCTTCGCCAGCGCCTCGGCCGTCAGGTCGAGCAGCCAGGAGGTGACCACCGAGCCGCGCCGCCAGACTTCCGCGATGTCCCCGACATTCAGGTCATACCGCTCCCCTTCCGGCAGCTTGGCGGAGGCGCGACCCTTCAGGATGTCGAACCCTTCCGCCATCGCCTGCATCATGCCGTACTCGATGCCGTTATGGATCATCTTCACGAAGTGACCCGCGCCCACCGGACCGGCATGGATATAGCCCTGTTCAGCGCGCGCATCCCGGCCTTCCCGGCCCCGCGTCCGCTCGATCGAGCCCATGCCCGGCGCCAGCGCCGCAAAGATCGGGTCCAGATGGTTCACCGCGTCGGTGTCGCCGCCGATCATCAGGCAGTAACCCCGCTCCAACCCCCAGACGCCGCCCGACGTGCCCACGTCCAGATAGCGAATGCCCTTCTCGGCCAGCGCCCGCCCGCGGCGGACATCGTCCTTATAGTAGGTGTTGCCGCCATCGATGATGATGTCGCCCTTCCCCAGCATGCCGGCGAGGGTATTGATCGTGTCCTCGGTGATCTTGCCGTGCGGCAGCATGATCCAGACAGTCTTGGGCGAGCCCGACAGCTTGCCCACCAGGTCCACGAGGTCCGCCGCCCCGACCGCGCCATCCGCGCCGACCGACTGCACCGCCGCCTGGCTCGCATCCCACACAACAGTGGAATGACCCGCCCGCATCAAGCGCCGCGAGATATTCGCCCCCATCCGGCCGAGGCCGACCACGCCGATCTGCATCCTGGATCCTCCGTTACGTTCCTGGACGCCGAAACTGCCACATGGGCGGAGGTTGGCAAGCGGGCAGGAAGGGCGGGGCGCTGCCCCGGACCCCGCGAGGGGCGTTGCCCCTTCGATCCCCACCAAAGGCCATGGCCTTTGGAAACCGGTCTGTTGGGGGGAAGGGAGGGGCCAACACGGACCTGTCACCGCCACGGTTGGCCCCTCCTTTCCCCCCAACAAAATGGTTCCAAGGGCTGTGCCCTTGGTGGGGGTCAAGGGGGCGACGCCCCCTTGTGGGGTCCGGGGCAGCGCCCCGCCTTGTTGCCCACCGCCCAACGGCCCAATCTGGCCCGATGGCTTTCCCCGAATCCCACCCATGAGCACCACCCAGGTCCAGGACGGCCTGCCCGAGAACCAGCGCTGGCCCGCGTTGATCGCGGTCGGCATCGCGGTGGCCATGTCCGTCCTGGTCGGCTCCATCGCCAATGTCGCGCTGCCGACCATCGCGGCCGACCTTCAGGTGACGCCCGCGGAGTCGATCTGGGTCGTCAACGCCTACCAGTTGGCCGTTACCGTCTCCCTTCTGCCGTTTTCCTCGCTTGGCGACGTTTATGGCCATCGGCGGATCTATGCCTGGGGCATCGTGCTGTTCACGCTCGCCTCGCTGGTCTGTGCCATCGCGCCCAACATGTCCGTGCTGGTTGCCGCCCGAGTCGTGCAGGGATTGGGCGGCGCGGGGATCATGAGCGTCAACGGCGCCCTGATCCGCTTCATCTTCCCCCGCGCGCAACTCGGCCGAGGCGTCGGCTACAACGTCCTGTTCGTCGCTACATCCTCCGCCGCCGGACCATCCGTGGCGGCGGCGATCATGGCCGTGTCCTCCTGGCCCTGGCTGTTCGCGGTCCATGTGCCATTCGGCCTGTTCGCCCTGGCCCTGTCTCTGCGGTATCTGCCGCGATCTCCCCTGGGCGGCTTCACCTTCGATCCCTGGAGCGCGCTGCTCAACGCCGTCACCCTCGGCCTGTTCATCACGGGGTTGGACGGGATCGCGCACGGCCATCCCTGGCCACTGATCGCGACCGAGCTGGTGGTGGCCATTCTGGTCGGCTGGGTTTTCGTCCGCCGCCAGAACGGGCTGCGCGCGCCGATGCTGCCGGTGGACCTGTTCCGCCGCCCGATCTTCGCGCTGTCGGTGTGCACGGCGATGTGCGCGCATGGGGCACAGATGGTGGCGTTGCTCGTGCTGCCGTTCTGGTTCCAGTACGTGCAGGGCCTGACCCCGATCGAGATCGGCGTCCTGATCACCCCCTGGCCCGCGATCATCGTCATCGTCGCCCCGATCGCCGGCCGCCTGGCGGACCGCTATCCGGCCGGCCTGCTGGGCGGGCTGGGGCTGGCGGTGATGACCACCGGCCTGCTGTTGCTGTTGACGATGCCGGACGACGTCTCCCGCCTGGATGTCGCGTGGAGGATGATGCTCTGCGGCATGGGCTTCGGCCTGTTCCAGGCCCCGAACAACCGCCTGATCATCGGCAGCGCCCCACCCGACCGAGCCGGCGCGGGATCCGGCATGCTCTCGACCTCCCGCCTCGTGGGGCAGACCACCGCCTCCGCCCTGGTCGCCGTGGTGTTCGGCCTGACCCACGACCTGCCCGACGCGGTCACCGTGGCCACCACGGCGTCCATCATCATGGCCGCCAGCTTCGCGGGTCTGGGGATGATCCTGAGCTGGGCGCGGCTGATGGCGAAGGGTTAGGCTTTACGGTCGGCCAAACCCGACCCATGATCCCGACCAGGAGGAACCCATGATCGGCCCGATCGACTGCGACATCCATCCCGGCGTGCCCGAGATCAAGGCGCTGCTGCCCTACATGGATGAATTCTGGCGCGAATCCTTCATCCACCGCGGCCTCGACGGCTTCGATATGATGAGCTACCCGCCAAACGCCCCGATCACCTGCCGCCCGGACTGGCGCATCCAGGGCAAGCGCCCGGCCTCCAGCCTCGATGCGGTCCGGTCCCAGGCGCTCGACCATTTCGGTATCGGCACGGCGATCTGCAATCCGCTGACGGGCGGGCAGGTCGCGGTCAGCGAGACGATGGGGGCCGCCATCTGCTCCGCCGTCAACGATTGGATGCGGGAGCATTGGCTGGACAAGGAACCCCGCCTGCGCGCCTCCATCGTCGTCCCCGCCCAGGCCCCGATGCTAGCGGTGGAGGAAATCGAGCGCCTCGCGCACGACCGCCGCTTCGTCCAGATCCTCATGCCTGTCGCCTGCGAGATGATGCTTGGCCGTTCCTACTACTGGCCGATCTATGAGGCCGCGGCGCGCCACGGCCTGCCGATCGGGCTGCACGCCGGCAGCATGTACCGCTACGCCCCCACCTCGACCGGCTGGCCATCGCATTATCTGCATGACTACGTGGCGCAGGCGCAGACGTTCGAGGATCAGATCCTTTCGCTGATCTCCAACGGCGTGTTCAACAAGTTCCCCGACCTGAAATTCGTGATGATCGAGTCGGGCGTCAGTTGGCTGCCCGGCTTCATCTGGCGCGCCATCAAGACCTGGCGCGGCGTGCGGGCCGAGGTGCCCTGGGTCAGCCGATCGCCGGCCGAGATCGTGCGCGACAATATCCGCCTGACCGTGCAGCCCTTCGACACGCCGCCGGGTGACGCGGACGCCGTGGCGCGCATCATCGAACAGATCGACGACGACCGCATGCTGTTGTTCGCGTCCGACTATCCGCACTGGCAGTTCGAGGGCGACGCCATCATGCCCGCCGGCCTGTCCGACAGCCTGCTGCAACGCATTCGTATCGACAATCCGCTGGACACCTACCCCCGCATCCGGGAGAGCCTGTCATGAACGCGCCCGTCAAT